>NZ_JAPHPY010000021.1:0-93443 GCF_026241575.1 Vibrio sp. Sgm 5 | reverse complement strand
GGGTCTTTAAGTTGTGCTTGTCCAAATTGTTCTTGTGCCCAAAGTTTAGCGTCTGAATGTGTCATCTTAGTGTTTCAATGAGGAATACTAAGTGCTCAGATCGCACACACGTGAAAGAGTTCAAAAAAAATCCCCAAACTACAAGCTTGGGGATTTGTGTATAAGAGACAGGCTCATTGCGGGTTAATTTTTATCGCCCTAAAACGAAAAAGCCGCCCGAGGAAGGGCGGAAAAGTCAGCGTAGGCACTGAACAAAAGGAGCGTTAAGGATTAAATTTGACTACGTTAGGCTCACCTCATTCATTGGGCTGCTTTCATATTCATTTCGTAGGTCTATCCCCGTCCGATATTCAACAATGTCTTCTATCGTCAAAACTGGCATCTCATGACGTTTTGCAAAAGCAATGGTTTCAGGAAGCTTTGCCATAGTGCCGTCTGAGTTGGTCAGTTCGCATAGCACACCGGCAGGAACAAGGTTAGCAAGATACATTAAGTCAATCGTCCCTTCAGTATGCCCCCGACGAGTCAATACACCATTGGTTTTGGCAACCAAAGGAAACACGTGCCCAGGCCTTGCAAGATCATCTGGTTGAGCGTCAAAGTAGATCGCTGTTTTTACCGTTGTCACACGGTCTTTTGCTGATACACCGGTTGTCACACCTTGTTTCGCCTCAATAGACACCGTAAAAGCTGTTTGGTTTTTACTTCGGTTATCTTCGACCATAGGAGGCAATTCCAGCCAGTTCGCTCGTTCTTGAGTTAAGCATAGACACACAATACCACTGCACTCTCTTATCATTAACGCCATTTGTTGATCAGTAAGGTGCTGCGCTGAAAAAATGAGGTCACCTTCGTTTTCTCGGTTCTCATCATCCATTAATAAAACACCGTTTCCATTTTTCAATGCCTCAATCGCCCTTTCGACTCTTTGCAGCGGATTACCAAACTCTTCTAAAAGTGATGTAGAACTCATGATTTCTTCTCCTTGAAACTTGTTATAAGTAAGCGAATGCGTCAGCGTAAAGTTGGTCGAGTTCCGCGCCTCTTTCCTTACAAAACCAATTTCGAGCGACTTCCACCATTTTCCCGGGACCACATAAGTAGATATCGAACTCAGATAGATTGCGAAAATCATTCATCACGCAATCGAGCACTTGTCCATGCTTTGCATATTGAGGTGAATTTGAAACTTCAGTAATAGGGACATAGCTGACATTTTTGTTTTCTAGCGCAATATCAACGAGCTCATCATGCACGTAGAGATTGTCCATGTCCTTTGCTCCCCAATAGACATAGATCGGTTGGGTAAACCCGCGCTGCAGACTGTTTCTTAAAATGCTCAGCGTGTATGACATGCCCGTCCCACCAGCCACAAGTAACAGTGGTTTTACACTTTGGCTTCGCAGCCAAGCTTCGCCTCTTACTTCACTCACTTCTAACTTTTTACCGCTGAACCAAGCATTAGTCAGCTCTTCCATTACGAGAATATTCTTATTGCGCGGTTCTGAGCCTCCAATATGAAGTTCCAGAAACCCACCTTCAGACGGGCAAGAGGCGATAGAAAACGGCAGGCTGCCGAAGCTTAAGCTGACGTTAATGTATTGGCCTGCTTTAAAATCAAAAGGTTGGTCCGGTTTTAAAACCACACGGAAGATACAGCTAGTCAGTGGTTCTATCTTTTCTATCGTACATAACATGGCATTTATTCCTTCACGTCCTTCACTGTAATGGCTTGAGACAGGCTAAGTGCACATCCCTTTAGCCCTCTAGTATTAACCCGTCTGACGATCTCAACCGTTGTGCCAGGCCTGTCACCCTGCTCTTCTCTTACAATTCCGATATCATCAGTGACCAAAAAACAAGGGTAGCTCACCGCTGATGCATCCATATAACTCATTAGGCCCGGCTCTCCATTAGACACGGGTTTGAGCGTAATAGGGTTCAACGCTCTAGCGAACACCCAAGGAGGCACTCTCTTTTTATGTTCGTTGTCTTCAAAAAAGCAGGTATTTAGCTCCACTTGGTTGAAGGTATCTCGGATCTGCTGCGCGCTATCTAAGCCAAAAGTGTCTAGCAGAAGCTGATTAAAGGCCTCTCGGTCGAGTGATTGGTCTTGGTGCTTCTTCCAGCCCCCACCGGTAATAATATAGAGCTCACTGCCACCATTGAAATCCTGCCCTTGTTCACGCATGAAGTGGCAAAGCAAGTAGATAAAATAAGGAGGACCAATAAGACAGATTGTCTTACCCTTTTCTTTAATCCGCGCCATATTTGCTAACGTGGCTTCGAAATCGATTTCATCTTCATTCACCGTAAAAGCCGTCGGATAGAGCAGCTCCACCAAGCTCATCACGTATTTAAACCAAATATTATTGGCGCTAAAACGGTCAGGGCCTAAGTTGACCAGTTCCATTTGATGATCGAACCAGTCACCGACATAGTTCATACCGAAATTGACCGAACCAAGCAGGCGCTCTATGCTCAGTCGGTCTCTAGCAACCACACTTTTTATTCCACTGGTACCACTGCTTGTGAATCGATTTTCAACGTCAGTGTCATCAATCGTAAGCAACGTTCTTAGTTTAAAAATTGAAGTTGGGAAAACGGGAATATCATTAAGGTCAGAGATATCGCTTGTCACGCCTAATGATTGACAAAAATGGCGATATTCCTCGTTATTCTGGTAATGATGTCGGTAAGCCTCTTTGACGAGGCGAGAAGTCAATTGCTTTTGTTGCTGCAAAGACCACTGCTGCGGTGTACCCATAAAAATCAAGTCATCGATTTCTGTGCTTGCCGCGATATTTTCCTGCTTGACCGCTGAAAGTACGTCCATATAAATGCCTATATACATAAGCGCGATTGCGCATAGAGATGGAGAAAGGGGCGTCAATGTAGCCCCTTTATGCGTTGGTATGATCTTAAGCGTGGTATTTCACAATATTGGCATTCACAACATCGATGACCGCTCTTTGCTGCGTCTTATCTGCGATTGACTCAAATGACATCAATACATCAGAAGCACCACAGCATTCGATTGCGATACGTGCTGCTTGTGTACTTTCTTCATAAGTACCAATTGCATTTTCAGACAACAATTCGGACATTTTTGTGGAGAAGTCACTATTTGGGTAAGATTCGCGAACATACTCTGCTAAGTACTCATGCGTTTCTGCTCTTGCTTTGTCACCATCAGGATTCTGGTTGACTAAAAGAGTCAGCTTATGACGTACGCTCGCAATATCCACACCGTGTTCGTTTGCAATATCGTTGTAAAGCATCGCGTATTCTTGGCGTAGTGCATTGGAGTCATCCCACTTAAACACAAGGGCGAGACCTCGCTTCGCTGCCCATTC
The DNA here is from genome assembly GCF_026241575.1 of Vibrio sp. Sgm 5. Classification (NCBI taxonomy): domain Bacteria; kingdom Pseudomonadati; phylum Pseudomonadota; class Gammaproteobacteria; order Vibrionales; family Vibrionaceae; genus Vibrio; species Vibrio sp. Sgm 5. The sequence goes on along the minus strand of NZ_JAPHPY010000021.1, from coordinate 90,087 downwards.
AACCACTTCTTTACTTGTGGCATTCACAAACTGAGCGGGACCGCCTTCGGTATAAGCATGCGGATTTACAGAAATTTTTGGAAAACTGAAAAAATCGTTGTCTGGGTGGCAATAACCCGTTGAAAAAGCATCATTGATGATTTCATAACATGCTTCAAACACCTTAAACTGCGCATCGGTCGGACGATTGAAGAAACGCATATCAGTACTTTTTTCGCAATCACTAAATCCAAAAACAAAGCGCCCTTCACTCATTTGATCAAGCAAGCAAGCCTCTTCGGCAACGCGGACAGGATGATGAGTGGTGATGACATGATTCAAAGAAGCGACTTTGAGATGTTGAGTCATACCAAGTAAAAAACCCGCAACCGTCAACGGTGCCCCAACGGCTCCATAGTTCGAAAAATGATTTTCATACACAGCAACAGTATCAAAGCGAAGCTGGTCGGCGTAATGAGCGGTATCTAACATCTCTTCAATGACTTGGTCTGAAGAGCGTTTTGAGTTCAAAAAATTGAGGAAGAATAATCCAAATTTCATGTCCCTTTCCTTATCGAAAATAATTATTACTGTTTCTCTTTGAGGTATGGCATCACATCAGATTGAAAGAGCTTCATAGATGCGATGATTTCTTCTTCTGAACCGTTAGCTTCAAAGCCGCAGCAAATGTTGTTGATGCCCGTAGCATCAATATCCTGCTGGATAATTGCGATGCATTCTTCAGGCGTGCCTACTGGATTGATTTCGTAGCTGTAATCAATACGACGATTCGTGTCTTTATGACCTTTCAAAACAAAATCGCGCCATTGGCCTTTGTTAAAGTCGTACCCTTTGGTCTGATTGGAGTCGTCAAAAATGGTGGTGGCATTCACGTAAGAGTCATACCAATGGCCAAGGAAGTTTCGGCAAATGTCTTTGGCTTTCTCTGAGTCATGATCAACCGAAGTAATGTAAGACAGGCAGTGGTCAATTTGGGTAACGTCGTAGCCATGCTCCGCCGCGATTTCATTGTAAAGATCGAGCTGGGCTTTCTTTTCATGCGTGTTGATGATCCAACTTAAAATCATCGGTAGACCGCGTTGTGCTGCCCATTCCGTTGTAGATGCTGACTCTGCTACCACATAAACTGGAGCTCCGCCTTTAGTATGTGCTGCTGGATTCAGTTGGACTCTGGGAAACTTGATATGCTCGTTATCTGCCGCCATGTAGCCTTCGTTAAAACCTTCCTTCATTAAGTCATACCAACAATCCATCAACGCACGGCTGTTATCCATGTCAGTACCAAATACACGAAAGTCTTTATCGTACAACCCGCGACAAATACCAAAGCGGAATCGCCCTTTCGACATTTGATCAAGCAAGTTCACGTCTTCAGCTTGTCGAACAGGATGTGCCGTTGGTAATACAATCGCAGCGGTACCAACATTAAGGTTTTGAGTCGCACCAAGTAAGTGCGCGGCAGCCACATATGGGTTACCTAATAACCCGAACTCGGTAAATGATGCTCTAGTAGCCAAACGGTATCGAAACCACAACCTTCAGAGGCTTTGCCAAGATTAACCAATCGCTTCATCACTTCTGTCTGATCTAACTCAGGTGGTTGGTAAGTGAGAAGGAAATTTCCAAATTTCATAACGTTTCCTTATTTATTGGTGTAACGGGTAAGCGTTAAGCCATTTCTGGCGAGCGACTTTCGATTTCTGCTTTTAGACGGCGCTCATTGACCGTCGCGATGGTGAGCTGCTCGAAGTCAGGCTCGACAAAATCAACATCGATTTCTAAACGACCGCCATCCATCGCGATCGCGGCTTTCGTCACGGATTGATAAAAGTTGCGGAGGACGACTAAGTTCTCACCTAAGTCGTGGGAGCTCCCAAGCAGGGAGTACAGTTTGCAATTGCCACTACTGATCTTTCCGAGCATACCGTACACTTCCTCTTGCTCTACCCAATCATCGTTGTTGGCAGTAAAAGCAATTAACGGAACGGACGTATTGGCCACCTTGGCAAGCGTAGATTCCAATGTATCCCAATGATGTTCAAAACAATCTCGAACAAACACTTCAGAGCCAAGCTTGTGCCCTTCGAAATCAAGATCGTTTGGCAGCTCATCGATAGGTAAGCTGAGATAATCAAACCCAAGTGCTTTTTCCAGCGTGTCACGCAGATTGACGACACCAACAGCAGTAATGAGGAAAGACAGTTCAAGATCAGCAATGACCTCATACACCACACGAGCTGACAAACTTGCCGCAATAAGGCCGATGTTCGACATGCCCTTTTGTTGCAGCCAGTGATAGACCGTGCATAAACTGTTTTTTCCGGTGGTCATCGTAAACTCATCGATGGTACCTGAACTCAAACCGACATGGTGAAGTGAGTCATAACGGAAAACATGGAACCCATTTTCAGACAAGTATTCTGCGAGACCTGCGAAATGATCCATTCTTCTGGCAAACCCAGAAGCAATAAGAATGGTATTATTTTTTTGGGGCACACTTTCATTCGGTAGTGTTTCCCAGACATGAATTTCCTGACCATTATTCACGCTCAGCACGTGAGAAATAGTCTTGCATTGGTTTTTCATTATAAATTTCCTTATTTAAGGGACGAAAACCAAGAACTTATCTTCTTCAAGAAATCGGGTTTGCTCTATTTCTACAGATACATCCTTGGTGGTGAAACTATATGGCCTTTCATGAGACACAAATCGAACTAAACGTTGTAGTGGTCGCATCGCATCATGTGCGCCGCCTGCTCTAAATATATTGTTCATTCCGGATTCAACTATTCGCTCAACACCTTTTTGAGCAAATATATCTCGGTATTTAATTGATGCATCCCAAGGGTAAAACGAAATTGTTTGAGTTTTATGCTTAGCGATATAATCAACAACATCTTCAACCTTGTTTATTTTGTGAATATAAACACAACGACTTAAAGGCTGGTTATATTCAACACCAGCTTCTGATTCTATAATCATCCACTTATTATCTGGTTCCGATATAACATTGAGACCTGAGAATTGACACTCTAGCCGAGTAAAGGAAAATAAAGCCTCTTCATCAAAGCTTTGCTTGGACTTAGGGAGTATATTTTCATAAAGACATAGTTTTTCTACTAACTTATCTTTAAAAGCTTCGTAGTTATTCCCACAAAAATATATATTTTGAGTAGAGAAGCAAGCATTTTGGTCATAAAAGCAAATATCATGAGCGACGCCGGAAGCGGCCTCATCTAAGTTGGTCGGTTCATCTAAAATGGTAAAACTTTTTTTAGGACCAAACTTCAAAACATCAATGTGTGAAGGCGAATGCTTAACGGCCCAATCAATTGCATCCTGCCCGCCCCAAGCAACAACTGCATCCATATGACTAATTAGCTCTTCCGCAATTGTCGTATCTGCCTTATGGGGCCAATAGACGACGGAGAGTGACTTGGAAATCGGGTGTTCTGGGTTCACATCAATGAAGCTCATTGCTAGCGCATGGGCAGTAAACGGATCAGAAGCCGACATTCGAACGATACATTGATTCTTGGTCAAGATGCCGCGCAATATCGATGTCACACCAGAGAGAGGGACATTACCCGCAAGCAAATGCATGACTCGTCCTTTCGGAAAGGCTTTTACATAGCACTCTCCTTGAGGCAACCATTCATCCTGAATATGAGCAGACCCAAGTTCTGTATTAATAATGTCGTACAAGGCACTTTTAGAGCAGAGAATCATCGCGATCCAATTTGCCTCTAACTTCGCCATTTGTGGTGAGTAACCTAAATAAGTAATTAGAGTCCTAATATATGCCCTTCTTCTTGAATATTCTTCATTCTTCCAACGTTGACCCACTGTATAAAGAAAATTGATAATATTATTTACATTTAGATCACTCAAAAAGTCATAATGAAGTATTTGTGACAAAACTTCATGGTTCAGAGAATCTATCTTTACTTTTTTTCTTCAAAAGTGATCTCATAACCTTTTCCTTCAGTAGAAACTATTTGACCATTTATAATCAATGGTAAGTGTTTTTCCATATCAAAAGCTCTCCTTCTAATTTGGAAAAACATTAGTTCTTAGAATTTGAGATTGAAAGAAATTTCATGTCAAAATACAAATAATATTACATCAATCAAACTAATTAGGTTTTATATAAACTGATGGCATTATAGTTTATATTGATTATAGTTATTCATGAAATTTAAATAGGTTATAAATTTCAGTTATTTCTATTGTTAGACTCATCAAATGTTTGATAATGATAACCATTAACTCATGCATAAATACAACATACTTTAATTAGAATCTTTTCTTGTAAAGCAATCTAGGCCAAGTTAGCTCAGGCGCTTAAACAAAAGCACATATGGAAAATATGCAAAACAATGCATAATCTATAAAATTAGATACACAAAATCACACCATACACACCGAAAAGACCATGCATAAAAAAGGGGCTTAGGTGGAAAGTTTGTTCAAAATTACCCCGCCACGCATTAAAACCTAAACTTAAGCATCGCTACATTTAACGATTGCCCCAGAGTGGTTTTAAATTTTCAGAAATCGACATCAATTAAATTTTCATTTTGACTTTCAGATTAGAAATTGCAAAAAGCGGAAAACTTAATTCTTATATATCAACAACTTAAAAGTGGCACATTCCTTTCATTGCATATATTACAAATCAATGAGAGGGCGAATCATGAAAAGGACATCACTACTACTCGGGTCTCTTCTGGTAAGCGCATACGTCAACGCTGCACCGTTTGATACCTGCCCAAGCAAGGCATATTTGTTCCAATCGACACCAACTCAGGTTTACGGTATTAACCTAGTTACGGGCTCAACAACGCTATTGCAAGGGGATACAGGAATCTCCAGCAACATAAATGCCGTCGGATTCGATTTCACCGACCGTTATATCTACGGATATGATACAACTGAGAACCGCGTGGTCCGACTCGGGCAAGATTTCCAGGCTGAAATACTAAACGTCAGCGGACTGCTTGGTATGGGTAATCACTTTTTCGTTGGCGATGTTTATGATCATGTGTACTACCTTTATCGAAAAAACAAAGGCTTATACAAGATTGACCTGTCACCACTTGACACTGACCCAACAGCCCAATTGTCATTGGTACAAATAACGTCAACCGCTACCGTAAATCTTACCGACTTTGCATTCCACCCTGATGATGGTGCTTTGTACGGCGTAGACAACAACACCGGTAAGCTCTACCAATTCGATAGAACAAGTGGAGCGACAACACTGATCGGCAACATTGGCGTTACTGGTGTATTTGGGGCAGGTTACTTTGATGTTGATGGTAACTACTACATGTCACGTAATTCTGATGGTAAGATTTTCCGCGTCAGCTTAACCGCAGAAAACGTAGCTGCAGGTACTGTCACCGCTGTTGAATTTGTATCTAACGGCCCTGCATCTAATCAAAATGATGGCGCTCGTTGTGCTAACGCTCCCATCATTGACCCTGAAGAACCTATCGATTTCGGTGATGCTCCAGACACCTACCACACAACACTGGCTTCGAATGGTCCACGTCACGAAGTTGATGGCATTACTTGGCTTGGTTCAATTGCTCCAGACGGTGACGTTGGTGGGCAAGCGGATGATAACGCGGTTGACACAGCCGATGAAGATGGCGTTGGTTTTGTTGCTGCTCTCGACCCAGGCTTGAGTTCCGTTATCGAAGTAACCGCATCAACAACAGGCTATCTATCCGCTTGGTTTGACTGGAACCGCGATGGTGACTTTGATGATGATGGCGAGCAAGTCTTCACCAATGAGCTTCTCGCTGCGGGTAGCAACTCCCTTCCATTTGTTGTTTCTGCCGCTGCGACCGCCGGTTCAAGCTGGAGTCGTTTCCGTTTTAGTCAACAAACTGACCTTAACTACGATGGTGGTTCAACATCAGGCGAGGTGGAAGATCACCCAATCACAATAACGGCTAATGGTTACGCTGTGGAGCACTTCCCAGCAGTAGACGATTACGCATCCGTTGCTTATGAAGACAACTGGCCATATACAGCGGACTATGACATGAATGATGTCGTTGTTGACCTACAAATCACAGAAACCACGTTGGCTGGTCATGTCGAAAACATCAAAATCTCGGGCAAATTGGTCGCTTACGGTGCCACCTATAAAAATGGCTTTGCTATTCGATTACCTAGTGTATCACGAAGCAGTATCGAAACCGCGTTGACAACACTGACATTTGATGGTGTTGAGCAAGCGTCAAACGGACTGGAAAGCATCTCTGATGAAGCAATATTTATCATTGGTGAAGACATGAGTGTTCACGCCGCCAGCAGCGGTGGATGTACTTTCTTTAGAACCGAATCTGACTGTGATACCAATACTGCACTGTTGGATTTTACCCTCAACATCTACTTTACAGAAGGTTCTGATCGCTCTGCGATAACCGATATGCCATACGACCCGTTCATCTTTGCAACACCAAATACATACCATGGCGACGGCATCACTTTCCAACCAGGTCGTAAATGGGAAGTGCACTTACCTGGACAAGCACCAACTGAGCAATTCGATACATCCTTATATGGTCGAGGTGTCGATGCAAGTTTGAATGGCTCAAACAACTACTTCAAAACAGCCACTTACCTTCCTTGGGCTCTACTTATTGTAGAAGACTGGGAGTGGCCTTTAGAACGAATTGACATGGTTGAAGCCTACCCTGCATTCCAAACTTGGGCTGAGTCTGGAGGTACAGAGAGCGAAACCTGGCACCAATCACCAACAGCCGACAAGTGCTACAACCGTCCATAGGGAGATAATATTATGAAATACTTAACCACAATCATTATGGGATTAGCACTAACGGCATGTGGCGGTGGAGGCGGCGGTAGCAGCGACGATGATAGTTCAACACCACCACCAGCACCACCTCCAACAACAGTGACGGTTCCGGAAGAAGAGACCACCATGCAGGATTTAGTGGTACCAGAAGGCTTTAACTACAATCCAGTGAAAGAAGGCACACTTAGTGTCGATATCAGTGGTTTCTCTTCTCAACGTGCGCATTTAAGCTTGTATAAGGACTTCCAAGAAGACAGCGCAGGTAACTACAAAGCCAGTTACCCCAGCAAAGTGGCTTCTATACCCTTGAGCAATGGCCAAGCAGATTTTGATTTCAATATCTCTGACAGCCAAGGTGATTTACTGGTCGAGATTTGGTTTTACGATGGCACTGACCCAATTCGACGAGTTATTTCCACCAGCGATACGAGCTTAACGTTGTAGTCTCTGACCAAACCGAAAGGTAATAACGGTACGAACAACAAGCTTTACCGCATAATTGTCCATACTTTAACTTAAAAATCGCATCGTTCTTTTGAACATGCGATTTTTTTATTGTAAAACAGAAGGATTACTGAAGATGCGGGAAAACACGTTGGACAACCCCAAAACCTACATTTTTGTCTTTTCAGGTACCATACTGCTGTTAGTTTTTGTGCTTTGGTTAACATCATCAGAGAAAAACCAAACCGTCACTACAACGGTGATAAGTAATACATTAACTCAATCGCTTGACGGACAACGCCGATACTTAACCATCGATTTACCTGAACAAGGTCAAGCACCTATCTCGGTCCCTGTAACGGTAGATTGCCCAGTAGGTTCAACGGTGACATTCAACCAAACCACAGGTTCTCTCTTCGAGCAGCCGCTCACATTTTTGAAATGCGAATAAGCCTATTCTGCTCATTTATACAACGGCTTCATGCCATGGTAAGGAAGCACAAAACATGCAAGCACTGATTACTGTCAATGAATTACAACCACTCTTAGGTAAACCAAACCTTAAGCTCTTAGATGCGAGCATTGCTTTTCAAATTCCATCCGAAACAACGAAAATTCAGAACCAATGGATTTCTGGTACGCAGCGTTTTGATTATGACAATAACTTTTGTTTACCGAATTCCCCCCTTCCCCACATGATGCCAACGGAAGCTGACTTCAATAACCGCGCACAACAGTTGGGGCTGAATAACGATGATCTCATCGTGATCTATGACAACTCAGGCACGCTAGCAGCACCAAGAGCATGGTGGATGTTAAAAGCAATGGGGCATAACAATGTTCGTGTTTTGAATGGCGGTTTACCCGCTTGGATTGACGCGGGTTTCCCTGTCGTAGAGACGCTTGTACAACCCAAAGAGCAAGGTGATTTTTCTGGCAAATTGGATAAAAAGGCATTTTTGGATGCCCAAGCGGTTCTTGGCCACTCAAATCACCAAAGTGCAAATATTATTGATGCTCGTTCCAAGGCTCGTTTTTTAGGTGAAGTGCCAGAACCTCGAGAAGGTCTACGCAGTGGGCACATTCCGCATGCGGTTTGCTTGCCGTTTCAAGAACTATTAACGGACGGTCACATTAAGCCAAATTCAGAGTTGCAACAGATATTTAGCGAACTAACAATAAATAATGACAAATCAATCATTTTCAGTTGTGGTTCTGGTGTCACTGCGTGCATTTTATTACTAGCAGCGTATCAATTAGGCATGCAAAAACTATCGGTTTATGACGGGTCATGGACAGAATGGGGCGCAGACCAATCCCTACCTATCGAGTGCTAATTTAGGAGTCATCAAAATAATATGATCGGATTAAAGAAGAACATTTGGACGCTGTACATAACGCTTTTCGCAATTAGCGTCGGTTTGTTTTCTTTATTTGGTCATTATCACTACGAATCCACCCTCGATAAATACAAAGACAAACAGCTCTTACAATTGGAGCTGTTTGCTTCATCGGTCGATTCACTCTTTAAAGCACAAGAAACCCTTCTTGAAGTTGTCGGTCATCAGCTTGTTGAGCAAAATGACTTCACGCGCACCGCCTCCCTTCAGATGCGTCCGCTGCTAGACAATCTTATGAGTATCCACCCAGCAATCGCTGCATTTGGTTTAACAAACCCTCAAGGAGATTACCTTGCAATAAGCTCCAACTTAGATTTGCAAAAACTAAAGAACCTCAATCAAAATCCGCAAACCAAAGACACATTCATTGCCGCACTTGAATCTAATCATATGGTCGTTGGACGCACGTATTTTATGCCTGCTCTCGATTCATTGGTGATCCCAATTAGAAAAGCAATTCGTGATAAACAGGGACGAGTCACTGCTGTAATGACGGCAGGCTTCAAAATGAATTCTTCCTTGGTCTTTAGAAATGATATTCATGCCAACGAGCACAATCGCGTTTCCCTAGTACGTGAAGATGGCTACTTAACGTTTACATCCGCAGAGCAGGCGACGGTTTACAGTTATAACCATCCTGCTGATGGCCATAAAAAATCAATCGTTTTTGAGCAAGTAGACAAAAAATATGGCTGGAGCCGAGATACTGTCAAATCACTAGCGAGCGCGGTAAATATTGTTGCAGATGACCCTAGAATCAATCAACTCGTGACGTTAAAGTATTTGCCTGACTATAAACTTTGGGCTTCTTCATCTACTGATCTCAGATATATCCAAAGTGGATTCTTTGAGCAATTCGCTCTTTATTCCATCGTATTCATTTTCATTCAAGCTGGTTTTTATGCGCTCGTCCGCTCCATTGCGAACAACGAATTGGCGACGCGAGAGAAACTCTTATATCAAGCGCACCATGACCACCTCACTCTCCTGCCCAATCGTGAATATTTGCGAACCCACATCGGTCGCTGGCTAGGAGGGGCTTCCAACCCTTTTACTCTGATGTTTATTGATGTCGATAACTTTAAATCGGTCAACGACACACACGGCCATGAATTTGGCGACGAAGTGTTAAAACAAATCGCTCAGCGCCTAAAAACGTTTGAAGCGGAAGGACGATTGATTATCCGAGAAGCCAGTGATGAGTTCATCCTTCTTGTCAATCTCGTAGATAAAGCCAGCATCAATACGCTTGCTAGCGATCTCATCGCTTATTTATCCGAACCTTACATTGTTAAAGACAACCAATTCTTACTCAGTTGCAGCATTGGTATTGCACTTTACCCATCCCATGGCAACAACCTAGATGCACTGCTTCGCTCAGCCGATATTGCGATGTACCAAGCGAAAAAAGAGCGAAACACCTACAGCTTGTTTGACCAACAGATGCATGTAAAGCACTTGCACAAAATGCGCATCGAACAGCGTTTAAGACTAGCCATCGAGAGACAAAGCCTGTTTATGGTTTATCAGCCTCAACTGAACGTAAATGGGCAGGTTTATGGCGTGGAAGCGTTGATTCGCTGGCAAGACGAAGAGCTTGGTTTTGTACCACCCAATGAATTTATTCCTTTGGCCGAAAGCTCTGGTTTAATGGTTCGTCTGGGAGAGTTGATAATAGAAAAAAGCCTTATTGATATGGCAAGGTTGATGGCAACTTCACACCAACCGATTCAAATGTCGATCAACATATCGGTCAAGCAATTTATTCAGGTGAACTTCGTCGACAATCTCCTTGCATCGATTGAAAAATATGGTGTTGACCAAAATCGAATTACGTTGGAGATAACCGAAAACTTGTTCATTGAGGATTTGGACAAGTTCGCACCGATTTGCGAACGCTTACACCAATTAGGCTTTAAAATTTCACTGGATGACTTCGGTACGGGTTACTCTTCTTTGAGTATGCTGAAAGCCCTTCCAATTGATGAGGTAAAGATTGATAAAAGCTTTGTCGATAACATCGAAGAGGATGAAAAAGCCCTCAACATGGTGCAAAACATCATCGCCATTGGTAAGAATTTTGGTATGAAGGTCTTAGCGGAAGGTGTAGAAACAAAGCAACAACGTGATCAGCTTGCTGTTTGTGGTTGCGATCTAATCCAAGGCTACTTCTATTCCAAACCACTGCTTTTTGAGGCGTTGATAGAATTTGCACAACAAAGCAGCAATGAAAAAGCCGTCGCAGAATAACAACGGCTTGTTTTCATTATTACGTTAGTGTCATCGTAAACCAGCGAAAAAGATGCCTTCGAATGCTTACTTCTGCATTTCTTTATACATCACTTCGACGAGCTCACCTTTCGGATCGCCAGACAGCTCCCAAGTAAAAATACCGCCGAGTTTTGCTTGTTTAGCCCAATCTGCTTTGGCTTTAATTGAACGCTGATCTTCAAACGAAATAAAAACTTTCTTATCTGGATTCCACAAATAAGGAGCTTGTGATTGCTCGTCATATTTGTATTCGTAACCTTGCTTAGCACTGTAGTTCTTCATCAAATCCCAGAACATGAAATAGCCATTCTCACCAGTACCAAACTGCGCACCTTGTTCTGAAACCAAATCCTGTGTCGGCAAATCACCTGAGAAGTCTTTAGTCCCTTGCCAGCCGCGTCCATAGAAAGCAGCACCAATCACCAACTTCTCACTAGGGATACCCAGTTCAATCATCTGGTTAATGAAAACATCTGCGCCCATGCCCCACCAGCTGCGTTCGGTAGCGTGCAAGTTAGTCGTATGTCCAGTTTGTTGACCCCAACCACCTAGGAAGTCGTAAGTCATTGCGAACATATTCGTTAGGTAAGGTTGTGCCGCTTTCCAATCAATGCCTGCCGCTTTTGAACCAACGCCCACTGCCGTAGAAAGCTCATATTCGCGTTTTGTTTGTTTCGCTAATGTATCTAAGTCACCACGCATGGTTTTTACAAGATAAGTGAATGCATCACGTTCTAACGCTTTCTGCTCATCGGTCAGTTTGGTATCAGGGTTCCAAGGCGATGTGGTTAAACCGCCGCCACCTGGGTATTCCCAGTCAAGATCGATCCCATCGAAGAAATCGTATTGAGCAATTAACTCGACGGCCGTTTTTGAGAACTGATCCATCGCTTGCTTGTTCTTCGCCATTGCGTGAAACGGTTCAGACATGGTCCAGCCACCAAAAGAAGGCAGAATTGTTAAATCAGGATATTGCTTCTTAAGCTCGGCGAGTTGAGCAAAATGCCCCTTGTAAGGCACTTTGACAGAAACTGGGCCAAAATCTTTCTCAAGCGCGGCTTCGGTATCAACAAGAATCGCGGTGTAAGGTTCTTTGCCTTCGCATTGTTTGGCAACGAGCTTTTGAACCGTTTCTGACGCGCCAGTATGAGGACCACACATGCTTAAAAATGCGTAAATAATATGGGTAAGGTTGTCCGCTGGGATGTCTTTCACTGTGTATGGGTTTTCAGCATTCGCGTATTGCCAATCAGCGAAGTAGCCTGCAACGACCTTTTGCTCAGCTTGAGCAACCCCAGTTAACCCCGTAAATAGTGCAGCTGCGAGAAGTGTTTTTTTCATGGTTTCCTCCAGAGTAATCAATTCCAAATTACTCCTGAGGAATATTTTTAACTTGCAAACGAAATCAGGCTGCGAGTGATCTATAAATCCTCGCAGCCTGATTACATAAGTTGCATATTATTTGTGCTAAACCTCTGATGCTTCGCTATCGTGCATTTGCTCATCTAAGTTCAAAACGGTAAGTGCGTTACTCACACTCGTCGCGATAACATCAATAACTCCAGTTCTCAGTGCTCCTAGTAGCGCAAGAGGTTTACTGTTTTCTGCAGCAATGGCGATGACTTCAGCAATGGGGCGGAATTCATCAATCCCTAAACCTATCACTCGATCGCTCATGACAGTGTTTGCCACGTTCCCATGAATATCAAAGAAATCATATCCAGCAAAGTCTCCGACAACACCTTGCATCAATCGTGATTGCACGACTTCATCTGGAGTAAACCAACCAAGGTCAACCATGTAACTGTTTTCACTCATATCACCGATGCCGACCAAAGCGACATCGGCTTTACGTGCAAGATCTAGCGTTTGTTTGACCGTCGCGTTTTGCATAAATGCAACTTTTTGCTCTCGGTTTTCTGCATAAGCTGGTGCGTACAAGGTTTCAGAAGTGCCACCGTATTTCTTCGCAAACTGTCGGCAAATATGGTCGGCGTTAAACATACCACCACGCGGGTGAATACCACCGATGCCACACACGAATTTACAATCTCGCGGGGTAATTACACCAACGTGATGTGCGACAGAAGACACGTTTCGCCCCTGCCCTACAGACACCACCATGCCATTTTTGAGCGTGCTGGTTAAATAGTTAGAAACCAAGCCCGAAACCTGCAATCGTTGTGCTTCTTCATTCGGCTGGTCGAGCGCAACCAATGCTCGCTTAACACCAAATCGTTCCATTAGACGTTGTTCAATTTTGGCGCTAAATACTGGGTGATACTTTACGGTAATTTCGACAATGCCTTCATCACGTGCCTGCTTTAGCATTCGGCCAACTTTGGCACGTGAAATCGCGAATTTTTTTGATATTTCTTCTTGCGTCGCACCATCCTGATAATAAGCAACGGAGATCTCCGTCAACAAGTCTGTGCTTTCAATAGAAATATCTTGGTTAGAACTGCTCATGGTTTTCTCGCCCTTTTAGAGGATCGACATTGTATGCGGTAGTGAGCATCTGCTCATTGACTTAGCATATGTTACCTAGCAATTTTAACGTTACATTTGCTCACTGCAATAACATTTTCTCAGTGGCGATTTATCACTTTTAGATGACTGTTCAAGCCTTGAACAATAAGGGCAAACGTTTAATTCGTTCAACGACTAAACATCCAAGAAAAAAACGTTGATGAAGCTCACTATAAGTCAGCTTCCCCGATTGACTTTCAGCATGGATAGGATAAATATGGACACATCATTTACTCAGCTACCGATCATATGTTCAGAGCAAATGTTCGGTACCGAAATTTTCCGTAGTTGGTTGAGCAGATGTCTCGTTAATTATGATGAGACGATTGGCCGACTCGCTTGCAAATGCACAAGCTGTGGTTCAGATAACCACACTTAAGCCAATTTATATAGGATGATCGATTATGAGCAACAAGTTAGAGCAACTTCGTAAACTAACGACTGTAGTAGCGGACACTGGTGAAATTGACGCAATCAAAAAGTACCAACCAGAAGATGCGACAACTAACCCATCTCTTATCCTAAAAGCGGCTCAAATCGAAGAGTACGCGCCTCTGATCGATGCTTCTATCGAGTACGCAAAAGCGCAAAGCAATGATAAAGCACAACAAGTTCAAGACACTTGTGACATGCTTGCTGTAAACATCGGTAAAGAAATTCTGACAACGATTCCAGGTCGAATCTCAACAGAAGTAGACGCTCGTCTTTCTTACGATACAGAAGGCAGCGTGGCTAAAGCTCGCCAACTTGTGAAAATGTACAACGATGCAGGCATCACTAACGATCGCATCCTAATCAAACTAGCTTCTACTTGGGAAGGTATTCGTGCTGCTGAAATCCTAGAGAAAGAAGGCATCAACTGTAACCTAACACTTCTATTCTCATTCGCACAGGCTCGCGCATGTGCTGAAGCTGGCGTATTCCTAATCTCTCCATTCGTTGGTCGTATCATGGACTGGTACAAAGCGAAAGAAGGTCGTGACTTCGAAGCATCTGAAGATCCAGGCGTAATTTCAGTAACTGACATCTACAACTACTACAAAGAGCACGGCTACAACACGGTTGTTATGGGCGCAAGTTTCCGTAACATCGGCGAGATCCTAGAACTTGCTGGTTGTGACCGTCTAACTATCGCTCCTGCTCTTCTAGCTGAACTAGAAGCGGCTGAAGGTGAAGTAGTTGAGAAGTTGGTTGACTCTAAGGGCTCGAAAGAGCGCCCAGCGCCAATGACTCATGCTGAGTTCCTATGGGAGCACAACCTAGACGCTATGGCAGTTGAGAAAGTTGCAGAAGGTATCCGCAACTTCGCCGTTGACCAAGGCAAACTAGAAGACATGATCGCAGCTAAGCTGTAATCACACAGAATTAAAAAAGGGGGAACGTTTGCGTTCCCCTTTCAATTTCCAATTCCAATATTGAAAGACTGGTAGTTATTATGGACCGTAAAAATCTAGCTAATGCTATTCGTGCACTAAGCATGGATGGTGTACAACAAGCAAACTCTGGCCACCCAGGCGCACCTATGGGTATGGCTGACATCGCTGAAGTACTTTGGCGCTCTCACCTGAACCACAACCCATCGAACCCAGAGTGGGCTGATCGTGACCGTTTCGTGCTATCTAACGGTCACGGCTCTATGCTGATCTACTCTCTACTGCACTTAGCAGGCTACGAGTTGTCTATCGATGATCTTAAGAACTTCCGTCAGCTTCACTCTAAAACTCCTGGTCACCCAGAGTACGGCTACGCACCAGGTATCGAGACAACAACTGGTCCTCTAGGTCAAGGCATCACTAACGCAGTTGGTATGGCGATGGCTGAGAAAGCGCTAGCGGCACAGTTTAATAAAGAAGGCCACGACATCGTTGATCACTTCACTTACGTGTTCATGGGCGACGGCTGTCTAATGGAAGGTATCTCGCATGAGGCATGTTCTCTTGCTGGTACGCTAGGCCTAGGTAAACTGATCGCATTCTGGGATGACAACGGCATCTCTATCGACGGTCACGTTGAAGGTTGGTTCTCTGACGACACGCCTAAGCGTTTTGAATCTTACGGCTGGCACGTTATCCCAGCAGTAGATGGTCACGATACTGAAGCAATCAATGATGCTATTGAAGCGGCAAAAGCAGATCCTCGCCCTACGCTGATCTGTACTAAAACCATCATCGGTTTTGGTTCACCAAATAAATCTGGTTCGCACGACTGTCATGGTGCACCACTAGGCGCTGAAGAAATTGCAGCGACACGTAAACAACTTGGTTGGGAGCACGGTCCTTTTGAAATTCCGTCGGAAGTCTACGCAGAGTGGGATGCGAAAGAAGCAGGCGCAGCTAAGGAAGCAGCGTGGAACGAGAAACTTTCTGCTTATGAAGCAGCATACCCCGAGTTGGCGGCTGAGTTTAAGAGACGAGTAAACGGCGACCTACCAGCGGAATGGGAAGAGAAAGCAAACGCAATCATTGCTGATCTTCAAGCTAACCCAGCGAACATCGCATCACGTAAAGCATCTCAAAACGCACTAGAAGCGTTTGGTCAAATGCTTCCAGAATTCATGGGTGGCTCAGCTGACCTAGCGCCTTCTAACCTAACCATGTGGTCAGGTTCTAAATCTCTAGAAGCAAGCAACTTCTCTGGTAACTACATTCACTACGGTGTACGTGAATTCGGTATGACAGCGATCATGAACGGTATCGCACTACACGGCGGTTTTGTTCCTTACGGCGCAACGTTCCTAATGTTTATGGAATACGCTCGTAACGCAATGCGTATGGCTGCTCTGATGAAAATTCAGAACATCCAAGTTTACACGCACGACTCTATCGGTCTTGGCGAAGATGGTCCAACTCACCAACCAGTTGAGCAAATTGCATCTCTACGCCTAACGCCAAACATGAGCACATGGCGCCCATGTGACCAAGTTGAGTCTGCGGTAGCTTGGAAACTTGCGATTGAACGTAAAGATGGTCCGTCGGCTCTTATTTTCTCTCGTCAAAACCTAGCGCAACAAGAACGTACAGCTGAGCAAGTTGCAGATATCGCGAAAGGTGGTTACATCCTGAAAGACAGCGATGGCAAACCTGAGCTGATCCTTATTGCGACAGGTTCTGAAGTTGAACTAGCAGTGAAAGCAGCTGAGCAACTAACGGCTGAAGGTAAGAAAGTACGTGTTGTATCAATGCCTGCGACAGACACCTTCGACAAGCAAGACGCGGCTTACCGTGAATCAGTATTGCCATCAGACGTAACAGCACGTATCGCTATTGAAGCGGGCATTGCTGACTTCTGGTACAAGTACGTTGGCTTCGATGGTCGTATCATCGGTATGACAAGCTTCGGTGAATCTGCACCAGCTGACCAGCTGTTCGAAATGTTTGGCTTTACTGTAGAAAACGCAGTAAACACAGCAAAAGAACTGCTAGCTTAATCGCTTAGTATTATCAGTTTTCTCTATTGCGAATGTGAAAACTGAAAAGCCCCGCTCTCTGCAGCGGGGCTTTATTTTATCTATCGATAACGAATCCTAAAGCATCTAATCCAAATTACTTCTCTTCAAACTGAATCGCAATTCGATAGAAGTCTTGTACTTGCTCTTTCAATTGTTGGCTGTTTTGCTCAACGGAGTGCGTCGCTGCTAAGTTCTGCTCTGCGGTAGAAGCAATCGAATGAATGTGCTGATTCACATCGCTAGATAACTGGAGCTGCTTATTCGCGGAATCAGCAACGTTGACCATTAATCCGCTCATACTCTGCATCATTTGCTCAACTTCAGACAGGCGTAATGCGCTCTGTTCAGCGACCTGTGAGCACGTGTCCGTTTGATCTTTATTGGCGATAATGTCTTTTTGCCAGCTTTGAATCGTTGCCAGCATCGCTTCAATGGAAGCTTGAATTTGATCCGTCGCATTGGAAGTCCGTCCGGAAAGGGCTCTCACCTCGTCAGCAACGACGGCAAATCCACGTCCTTGCTCACCCGCTCTTGCTGCTTCAATGGCTGCATTCAACGCAAGTAAGTTAGTTTGGTCAGCAATCCCGCCAATCTCTTCCATCAATTGGCTTACCTTCTGAGCTTGGTCACTCAACTGATAAGTGGTCTCCGTGGCTTTTTCTGCTTGTAAGCTCAACTGTGACAAATTGGTATGAGTTTGATCGATGGTTTCTTTCGCCATTAGACAAGACTTCAGTGTGTCATCAATCAATAGGTGCGCATCATGGGTGCTCGATGACACTGAATTGGCAGACGCTTCCATCGAATCCGCCGCATCGCGAACTTCATGAATGTCTTTATTTTGCTGTGTCAATGCTGTGAGTACTTCTGCCGTAGTATGACTCAGCTCTTCTGCGCAATTTTGTAATGGCATTGCTGAATCGGTCATTCGACCAAGTACCGTACGAATACGAGCCGACAGCATTTTGATATGAAAATCAGCGATAGAAAACGGCTTATTACCTGAATACACCAAACGACTTACACTGTCGTATTGCAACTGAAGTTTCTTAAACTGTTGTGGCGTATCAATGAGTTCTTGACGGAAGAGCAATGCCAGAACCCCTGCAGGCAGTAATGACGCCAGCCAAGCTAGGGGACCATCTAGAGCTAAAGCGAAGCTCGTCATTGGCGCAACAAGTGCACCTAAAAGAATGCCATAACGCAGTGTTTCATTGAGCTTTAACGACCAAGTTCTGCCAGACTTCTCTGCTTTCAACAGCCCCTGATACGCTTTAGCCGCAATATCTACCCATTCTCGCTTAGGTTTCACTCGAACCGATTGGTAACCTACAACTTCGTGTCCTTCATAGATTGGCGTTACATAGGCATCCACCCAATAATAACCGCCTGACTTAGTTTTGTTTTTCACAATACCTCGCCAAGCTTTTCCTTGTTTCAAACGTGTCCACATATCGCCGAATGCCGCTTTAGGCATATCACTATGGCGCACAATGTTATGGTTTTGACCGAGTAATTCTTCAGAGGTGTATTCAGCAATTCGGCAAAACGCATCGTTGCAATAAGTGATCACACCTTTTAAGTTTGTGGTAGAAACCAATTCATCGGTTTCTGAGAAGAGCGTTTCTTGAGCTTTGAGAGAAGATTGGGCTGACATAGATAGACTTCTATAATTATTATTAATTGCGACAGGTTGTATACACGAATGTTGTTTTTATTACAAAATGCTAGAGAAAAAATCTTACCGATGCGACATTTCAAGCCTAAAAAACTTACTTAGATAACAATAATTAACCAGCAAATCTAAACAATGTGAACTTCTAGACAAAAAAGACCCGGTTATAATGACCGGGTCTTATAAATTTCTATTAACGGTTACGCAGCTTGAGACTGAGTATCGTTATTCGCTTTAAGCACGAACACCACCATCACGAAAATAACGAACGGAAGTACATATAGGTTTAGATTTTGCCATCCCACCGTCGACTCCAACCAACCAGAGAGCAATGCAGTAATCGTCACGCAACTGAATACAAAGAACTCATTGAATGCCTGAGCTTTGCTTTTGTTCTTAGCCTCATAACTTTGGCTAAATAAGCTTGTTGCGGCGATAAACATAAAATTCCAGCCAACCCCAAGTAAAATCAACGCCGTGCTGAAGTGCCAGATTGAAAGGCCATGCATGTTGATCGCAATACACGCAATAAACAAAACGCCACCAGCTAATATCAACTTCTTAGCCCCAAACTTCTCAATCAAACTTCCGGTGAAGAAAGCCGGCACAAACATGCCTAATACGTGCCATTCAATAACACCTGCCGCTCTCGTGAAATCGAAACCACAACCAATCATCGCAAGTGGTGTCGCGGTCATAAGAATGTTCATTACTGCATAAGCCACCATGGCTGCCATCACGGCAATCATGAAGTTTGGCTTTCTAATGATCGCAGTAATCGAATCTGGCTTAGTATCAATTGACTGTTCGTGAGCCGGAGGGAACTGAATAGTTTGTAGCAATATTAAGGCCGTAACATAGAGCACAATCAAAACAGCAAAAGCACTGATATAGAGCCCGCCATCCGACCATTGTTGTGAATAAACCGCTAAGTTTGGTCCTAATACAGCCGCCAATACGCCACCAGCCATCGATATAGAAATTGCTCTATGCCTTGCAGATTCATCACATACTTCAATGGCAGCGAACCGATATAAAGTGCCAAAACCGATGCCAATACCCAACAAAAAGGTAGCAGTACAAAAAAGAGTGAAGCTTTGTTGTGACAATGCGTAAGTCGCCAACGAAGCACCAAGAATACCAATGACGTTACCGAGGCTAAAGCCCAGTCGTCGTCCCAGTTTCCCCATAATTAAAGAAGCGGGAATCGTTGCTGACATTAACCCTAAAAATTGCAACGCGACAGGTAGAGTAATCATGCTTGATGACGGGGCAATTTGTTTACCGATCAGGGCAATAACTGAAATCAGTAAGATGTTTCCTGTCATGAGCAAAGCTTGGCAAAGTGACAGTAACCAGACGTTTCTGTTCATCTCATTCCTTGAGTAATTCTAATCTATGCAAATACAGTAGCGGATTTGGTCCATAAATACATGAGATAGTTGCATACGGTTAAGTACAATGAACGCGCAATTATGACAACCAATAACTCCAAAGCGCTCAGAAATAAAAAAAGCCAGCGCTGTGCTGGCTTTCATTCATTTCAAGCTTATTGGCTTATTTTGCTCGACGAGCTTTAATAGAGTCTGATAGCTGGCGTAGAACCGTCTCAGTATCTTCCCAACCAATACAAGCATCGGTAATCGATTGGCCATAATTTGCGACCTTACCATCCACAAGATCCTGACGACCTTCAACAAGATGCGATTCAATCATCACACCGAAGATCGCGTCTTCACCACCAGCGATCTGTTCTGATACATCATCAGAAACCAACATCTGACGTTTGAACTGCTTAGAGCTGTTGGCGTGACTAAAATCAATCATCACTTTCTTAGGTAGACCCGCAGCATCCAGTTCATCCTTAATTTGAGCAACGTGCGCCGCGCTATAATTCGGCTCTTTACCACCACGAAGGATGATATGACAGTCTGGGTTACCTGCTGTTTCTACGATTGCAGAATGGCCGTATTTAGTAACAGATAAGAAGTGGTGAGAAGCGCTTGCTGAGCGAATCGCATCGCTCGCGATCTTAATGTTGCCATCTGTACCATTCTTAAAGCCAACAGGGCAAGACAGGCCAGAAGCAAGTTCGCGGTGAACCTGAGACTCTGTCGTTCGCGCACCAATCGCACCCCAGCTGATAAGATCCGCAACGTATTGTGGCGTGATCATATCAAGGAATTCGCTCGCGGTCGGTAAGCCCATATCGGTCAGATCAAGAAGAAGCTTACGGCCAATGCGTAATCCGTCATTTAACTTAAATGTGTCGTCTAAGTACGGGTCGTTAATAAGTCCTTTCCAACCTACCGTTGTACGTGGTTTCTCAAAGTAAACACGCATCACGATTTCTAGTTGGTCGCCGAGTTCATCACGCAACACTTTTAACTTTTTACCGTACTCTACCGCCGCTTCTGGATCATGAATTGAACAAGGGCCAACAATGACAAGTAAACGGTCGTCTTTGCCTTCCAGAATGTTGTGAATGGCATTTCGGCATTCAAAAGTAGTCGAAGAAGCAGTTTCAGTTGCCGGAAATTTTTCTAATACTGCAACGGGTGGCAATAGCTCTTTTACTTTATTAATTCTTACATCATCAGTTTGAAACATTACTTCTACTTCCTAGTTACTATCCCTGACCCACTATTTTGACCCAACTTTACTCAGTGCAACATTGTTCACAAAGCAAGCAATAACAAGGGCTGTAGGCTCATTTAATTGTGTCGATGGAAGTAACTTATCGACTTCACAGCAGACTTGCAATCACTTTTTCTAAAAAAATGCAAATTAACACCTAACGTTCATTTCAAAACACAGCGTACATTTAAGTTTACGAAAAAAGTTCAATAAAATTAGTTATTTTCTTAAAAATTTAAAAATCTTGTCTACAATGTAAGAAATATCAGAAGTTTGTGAGGGAGTTCGCGACTAAAAGTGTAGCAAGATCTAAGATATTGTTGCTTGATGTTAAATTAAATGACTATTAAACTAATTTCTTATAACTACCTAGTTTTACTCAAATTGTTAAAACAAAGTAGAAGTTAATATGCAATCAATACAAGGAAACATTATGAACAAAGTAGCAATTGCA
Organism: Vibrio sp. Sgm 5; assembly: GCF_026241575.1. Taxonomy (NCBI): domain Bacteria; kingdom Pseudomonadati; phylum Pseudomonadota; class Gammaproteobacteria; order Vibrionales; family Vibrionaceae; genus Vibrio; species Vibrio sp. Sgm 5. The sequence continues at coordinate 68,394 of NZ_JAPHPY010000021.1, read as the reverse complement.
GTAGCAGCAGTGGTAGCTGGTGGTTTAATGAGCTCTGCTCATGCTGAGATGTATATCGGGGGCAAAGTAGGCATGACTACTTTAGATGATGCTTGTTATCTAAACAGCCCTTGTGATGATGATGCTTTCGGTGCCGGAATGCACATCGGTTACGATTTCACCGATATCATTGCACTTGAGTATGGCGTTGATTACTTGGGTGACTACAAAGCTAACTTCAAGTCAGGGGCTAATGCTGTAGATACTATCGACGGCGATCTATGGGCACTAACACTTGCACCTAAATTCAACTGGCATCTAAACGACACGTGGAACCTATTCGCGAAAGTTGGTGGTGCTTACATGATTTCTGGTGACGAAAAAGACATCGTGCCTACAGGTTCACTTGGTGCGGAATACACCATTGACCGTAACTGGAGCGTTCGTGCGGAATACCAACGCTACCAAGACATCTCAGACGACGTTCTAGATGATATGGATGCTAACTTCTTCGGCATCGGTGTTAACTACAAATTCGCAGCAGCACCAGTTGTAGCGGCAGTAGTAACAGAAGAGGTGATGGAAGAAGAACCAGTAATGATGACGAAGACGCACCAAGAAGAGTACGGTACAGGTACGTTTGAATTCGACAGTGCAACACTGACTGATTCAGTGTCTGAGCGTCTAGATAACTTCGTTAATTTCTTGAACGAATACCCACAAGCTCAAGTTGAAATTACTGGTTACACAGATAGCTCTGGTCCAGCAGCTTACAACCAAAAACTGTCTGAGCGTCGTGCTCAAGCGGTTGCTGATTACCTAATCGCAGCAGGTATCGATGCAGATCGCTTCACAGTAACTGGTATGGGTGAAGAAGATCCAGTAGCGGACAACAGTACTCATGAAGGTCGCGAACAGAACCGTCGTGTTGTGGTACATGTACCTGAGTTCCAATACGAAGAACTGTCTCAACCTGAATAAGAGTTCATACTCTGATTTAGTCTAAGGGATGCTTCGGCATCCCTTTTTACTTGCTTCAATTCCTCGCTTTATGCGTCTCATGTTAACGACACTAATCAGGCACCACATAGCTCTCTAGCCTTAACCATTTTAAAACCCTCTTCTTGAACAGCTTTGTCGTCTGAACAACTCAAGACTTAAACAACCCTCAACACTCTTTATCTCTCACCTCGATTCCAAACGAACTTATACTGTCAAGATGGCCTAGAGCTCTCTTTTCGATATTCTTTTTTTAGGTTCTATTGACCTTTCGAGCTAATTTTTTGCAGAGAATGGTTTGCTGTTTATACAAGACAGAGACTTCTTATGTAGCTGCCCTACATAAGAAGTCAACAACGTAGTAGAAGTACCGCAGCACCGAAGATTGGTGCGGTCAGTCAGTCGTTAGAAGAAGAGTTTTACACAGAGAACAATGAACCTAAGTAATGGTCAGCTAATAGTGCAACGAACAGAGCAAGCAAATGGTAGATAGAGAATTTGAACGTTTCCATCGCACTATTAGGCTGTGGAGAAAACTTCAGCTTCCACGCGTGGTACACAAAGCCCGCATTGAGTAATAAAGAGGAGAATAGATAGACAAAGCCGACCATGCCGACTAGGACCGGTAATATACAAACTAACGTCAACAACACAGTATACAGAAGGATCGAAGTTTTGGTGTATTCAATACCATGAGTGACAGGCAACATCGGGATATCCACTTTTCGATAATCTTCTACCCGATGTATTGCCAATGCCCAAAAATGGGGTGGAGTCCATATAAAAATGATCATCACGAGCAGCCACGCGTTGGCATGTAATTCGCCAGTAACCGCTGTCCACCCTAACAAAGGCGGCATTGCGCCCGCAATTCCGGCAATTACAATGTTTTGTGGAGTCGCTCGTTTAAGATACATGGTGTAAACCACCGCGTAACCGAGCAAGCTTAAAAACGTCATCCAAGCTGTTAACGGATTAACCAGTGCATACAGAAGTACGAAGCCAACAACACCTAACGTAACAGCAAACAACGCGACTGATAACGGATTCGTGTCACCAGAAGGCAGAGGACGCTTATGAGTTCGAGCCATTCGCGCATCAATTCGGCGATCAATGAGGTGATTAAACGCTGCCGCGGAGCCAGCCATTAAGCCAATTCCGATAAGGCCAATCGCCGCTTGTAGCCAAGGAAAACTAGCCACCGGCGCTAAACTCATTCCGACAATGGCGGTAATCAACATAAGCGCAACGACTTTGGGCTTTGTTAGTTTTAAATAAGTTGAACCGAGCTTCTTCTTACCACTTTCTAGCGGTAACGCGATTTCTTTACTCATAGCGAACTCCTTTCGCTTGATGACTCCAACGAGCTTTACCCTGCCATAGGTAGAACTGACTAACACAGATAAGTGAAAGCATGACCGCTGCGCCTAAATTGTGCGCAACTGCCACATAGATAGGAAGTTGGAACACAACATTGCTTACGCCCAATAGGATTTGGCAAACCAAAGCTAAGCCAATCCATACACCCAAGCGCTGAGAATGGTGTGAGTCTTGTTTTAATAGTAATACGCAGTAAATCAGCACAACACATGCAGTAATGATGGCACCAATACGATGGCTGACATGAATTGTCATTCGAGCTGGGTAATCTAGAACACCAAACTCATAGTTATCAAACCCTGTTTGCCAGAAAGAAAACGCCTCTTTCCAAGATAAGTAACTGGTCCAGTTCCCCTCACAAATCGGTAAAGCGGTGCACATAAGAGCAGCGTAGTTGGATGATGTCCAACCACCAAGCAGGACCTGTGTTAACACTACGCCAAAAGCGATCAAGGAAAAGGTTCTCACGTTTTTTGAAGATGGCGAAAAGTAGAGGCTGTTCTGAGATTTAATCTGACAATAGAACACCGCTTGGAGAGCAAGCAATGTAAATCCGCCCAGTAGGTGCAGCATAACAATCACTGGCATGAGTTTTAAAGTTACGGTCCACATTCCCAATGCTGCCTGACCAATAACTAAGACGCAGAGTAGAATCGGAATCGTCGCATCAACACGTTCAGCCCTAACGGCAACAATCGCCATCATCAAAATTACGAGCCCTAAGGTGCCCGCAAAATAACGATGAATCATCTCCAGCCAAGCCTTTCCGTGCTCCACTGCACGTTCTGGAAATAACGCATTCGCTCGAGAAACTTCAGCATCGGTTTGAGGAACGAGTAGTTGACCGTAACATCCCGGCCAATCTGGGCACCCTAAACCTGCATCAGCAAGGCGTGTGTATGCGCCCAGCATAATGACAACGAGGGTAAGACAAAGACTGAACTTAACTAAACGTTCTAACGCCATATCACTCTCTCCCTAACCTACACGTGATAGCTTCAATAGTTTTCGTAGATCCGCCAAAACGTCTTTACTTAACTGAACCAAATCCTCGTTGGCTTCCGGTGTATAGGCCATCACAAGTTGCCCTAATGGATCAACGATAAGCATTTGCCCTGCTTGGACTTTTTCCGACAACGAATCATTCATTTGCATCACTATCATCGTTTCGCTCGCACTTGCTGACTGCTTTGATGTCCAGATAACTGGGACGACTCGCTCTTGGTACTTGCCCAACGCAATATGACTCTGCTGCATGAGGTGAAGTTGTTGCTGACACTGTTCTTGGCAATCAGAAGGCAACACATAAGCCAATTGCCACCCTTTTTCACTCAGAGGCGATGTCTGCCCCAATTGTTCAAATGTGGTATAGGGCTCCACCAGCTCACCTCTATTAGTCACACCCGTTTCATACCAGCCTTGACTAAGCACTACTTTGGCAATAATTGCCGGGAGAGCAAAAAGGACAATTAGCGACAACAGTACAATTCTTCCTCTCGTGACCGCTGATGTCATACCTCACCTCCTTGTGACCGTGAACTTTTGAACCATCGAATGAAGATCATTACAGTGATAAGCAGAAATACACCCGCCATAGCAAACCATTGAAAGGAGTAACCAAAATGCTTAGCACTGGTTAATGGCAAAGGATTCCATGGGAAAGAATACGGCCATCGGATTAAATTGTTTGGCTGTACGACGGTCGGCATTAATTCGACATTGAGTAACTGGCTCAGTTGATTGATGTTGAGGTTTTGGACGCGTATCGTATCGCCAACTTCTGCCATTAAGTCGGAACTCAAAGGGTTCATCGATTTACGATATAAACGCCCAGTAACCTCGTAAGGAGCTTGTAAAGTTTCCACTTTAGGTAATACAGAGCGTGACGCGCCCCCTTTAACAAACCCTAACTCTAGGAGGGTCAATGTGGTTGGGTCTTGTGTCAAGGAAACGACTTGAAACGCTAAATAACCCACTGTCCCCTCAAACGTCTGGTTATCTAAAAGGATGACCGGAAGTGCCTCCGGAGTCACATTGGCTTTCACCTTAATGCCAATCACACTCTCCTCACGCCAATCATTGTTCTCCAGTACAGTGCGTATATCTTGATAAGGTGCATTCGCTCTTGCCAAAATAGCTTGTTCTAAAAGCTGCTTTTCGTTACCGCGTTCGAGCTGCCAGAAGCCCAGTTTGACCAATAGAGAAAACACGACCACAGTTAAACAAACAGCAATCCAAACCCATTTCGATAACATCAAAAACGAAACCGGAGGTGCCATGTCCACCGTATTTCTGTTCAAATTAACGCTTGTCCTTTTGCTGCTTTTCATCATCTTTAACCTCGCAAAAGCGCTTATCGAAATGGTTCGCGAAGACCCTGAGGACTCATCGAAAAAAGGTAAACCAATGAGCCATTACCTCGGTCGTCGTGTCATGTTTTCTGCGTTAGTCGTGATACTCCTTCTAATTGCTCTAGGGGCGGGATGGATTGCCCCTAACCCTCGTCCTTACTAGCTTTACAGCACATAAACGAAAACAAACAAGCATAGCCAAACCACATCAACGAAGTGCCAATACCAACTACCCGCTTGGAATGCAAAATGGTCTTTCGGCGAGAAATGGTCTTTGGCGATGCGCAACAGCAATACAATGAGAAAAATGGTGCCGAGACAAACGTGCAATCCATGAAAGCCCGTTAGCATAAAAAAGGTATTGCCATAAACGCCCGATTGCAGTGTCAGCCCAATATCTTGATAAGCGTGGGCATACTCAACCGCTTGGTAATAAAGGAAGAAACCCGCTAAAACGATGGTGATCTCCAACCAGACAATGAGCGCCGTTCGCTTATCCTGTTCTAAGCTGATGTGTGCCATATGTAACGTAATCGAAGACAATAGCAACAAAATCGCATTGGTTAATGGAATGCCTTGCCACGGCATTGCTTGGGTCGTATCACCACCTGGCGTGGTAGTTAGCGGCCATATCGCCTCGAAAGCTGGCCACAACACTTCATGAGTCATGGCATTGTTATCTGCGCCACCTAACCAAGGCACGGAAATCATTCTTGCGTAGAACAGAGCACCAAAGAACGCACAAAAGAACATGATTTCTGAAAAGATAAACCAGCTCATCCCTTGTCGAAATGAACGAGTAATTTGCGCGCTGTACTTTCCGGTAAGGGATTCGGTGATGACGTTACTGAACCACCCGGCCAACATGTAAAGCAAAAACAGCATACCAACCGCAAGAATAATGCCGCCTAGCGTCCCAACCGCACCGTCACTTTGAGTGCCTTGAACGGTCATTCCAGCACCGACAGCGACAAGGAATAACGCAAATGCCCCTACAATAGGCCAACTGCTTTGTGCGGGAACATAATAGGTGTCAGGCTTGTTACTCATGAGTTCTCTCCTTACAGACGCGCTTTGGTTTGAGGCGTTAAGGTCTGTTTCTCACTCCCTGAGAGGCGAGCAGTCGAAGACTCGCCCGATTGAGGAGGAAATTTGTAGAGTGTGTAAGACAAGGTCAATGTATGAATTGAATCCGGCACGTCCGGCTCAATGTAGAAAATCAGAGGCATACTCGCTTGTTGCTTTCCTTCCAATGGTTGTTGATTAAAGCAAAAACACTCGATCTTATTGAAGTAAGCCGCACCAGTACCCGGCGATACGGAGGGCACAGCTTGTCCTACTAAATCTTCACCGCTTTGATTAAAAGCAAGATATTCCGTTTGAATCACTTCGCCAGGATGAACATCCATAGATACAACTTTTGGTTTGAATTCCCAAGGCATGTCTGGACTGACGTGCGCCATAAATTCCACACGAATCGTTCTGCTGATATCGGCTTGCATGCCTGTTGGTTGAATCGCTGCGACCTCACTGGTTTTACCGTTAATACCCAATGCATCGCACATAATGTCGTAGAGTGGTACGAGGGCAAAACCAAAGCCGAACATCATTGCTGTCGCTAACAGCAACTTGATAGTGAGTTTCTTATTAGATGAATCACCTTGCATCTCGCTCACCTCACTCTTTTCTTAATCGACTGTTGGCGGCGTTGTGAACGTGTGATGTGGCGCTGGACTTGGTACTGTCCACTCTAGACCTTCCGCCCTCTCCCATGGCTTGGCCGGTGCTTTTTCACCACCACAGATGCATTTAATCACTAACCACAAGAAGATCAGTTGAGAGAGGCCAAAGGCAAAGCCACCTATCGATACGATTTGGTTAATGTCCGCAAACTGGATGGCGTAATCAGGAATACGTCTTGGCATCCCCGCTAAACCCAAGAAGTGCATTGGGAAGAACAATACGTTGACCGAGATGATGGAACACCAGAAATGCCACAGACTCAGCTTGTGGTCATACATATTGCCTGTCCACTTAGGCAGCCAGTAATAAGCCGCCGCCATAATCGAGAACACCGCACCAGATACCAATACATAATGAAAATGCGCGACAACAAAGTAAGTGTCATGGTATTGGAAGTCCGCAGGGACAATTGCCAGCATCAAGCCTGAAAAGCCACCTATCGTGAATAGGACAATAAAGGCGATGGCAAATAACATCGGTGTTTCGAACGTCATGGCACCACGCCACATGGTCGCTACCCAGTTAAACACTTTCACCCCGGTTGGCACTGCTATTAACATGGTGCAGTACATGAAGAAAAGTTCGGCGAATACTGGCATCCCTGTGGTAAACATATGATGCGCCCACACTAGGAATGAAAGCAGCGCGATACTACAAGTTGCGTAAACCATCGAATGGTAACCGAACAACTTCTTGCCACTAAACGCAGGGATGATTGCCGAAACAATACCAAACGAAGGCAAGATCATGATGTACACCTCTGGGTGACCAAAGAACCAGAAGATGTGTTGGAACATCACCGGGTCACCGCCACCAGCGGCATCAAAGAAGCTGGTACCGAAGTATTTGTCGGTCAAAACCATGGTGACCGCACCGGCTAGTACGGGCATCACCGCGATCAACAAGAACGCCGTAATTAGCCAAGTCCAGACGAACATTGGCAGCTTGAACCAAGTCATGCCTGGTGCACGCATGTTTACGATAGTCACGATGACGTTGATGGCACCCATGATGGAACTGATACCCATGATATGGACTGAGAAAACAAACAACGCCGTACTGTCAGGGCCGTAGGTTGTAGAAAGTGGCGCGTAGAAAGTCCACCCAAAATCAGGACCACCACCGGGTAAGAACAAAGAGCCGATCAAAATGAGGAAAGCAAAAGGTAAGATCCAAAAACTCAAGTTGTTCATTCGCGGTAATGCCATATCCGGCGCGCCAATCATCATTGGAATCATCCAGTTGGCTAAGCCGGTAAACGCAGGCATGACTGCCCCAAATACCATCACCAAACCATGCACGGTCGTCATTTGGTTAAAGAACTGAGGATCGACCAATTGCAAACCCGGCTGGAATAACTCAGCGCGAATGATCATCGCCATCGCGCCGCCCGTGAGGAACATGGCAAAGCTAAACCACAAATACAGCGTACCGATGTCTTTATGACTGGTGGAATAAAGCCAACGTGATAGCCCTTTCGGTGCGTGATGATGATCGTGGTCGTCTTCAATCGCAATGGTGGTATTTGCAGTAGTTTGCGCTTCTGCAGGAGCAGACTTCACCGCTTTTTCAATTGGCTTACTCATATTTCCTCCTTGGCACTTTCTTGTGCCTTAAAGGCGTTAACATCGGATGCTTGAACGGCATCGCCGGTGTCATTTCCCCAAGCATTACGTTGATAGGTGATAACCGCAGCGATCTCTTGATCGCTAAGTTGGTTCGCAAAAGCTTGCATCGCTGTACCTGCGCGACCATTTACCAGTACGTCGATGTGAGCAATGACCGGACCTTTGGCGATCTCGCTGCCTTTAATCGCAGGGAACGCCCCCGGGATACCTTCACCGTTAGCTTGATGACATACGGCACAGCGCGCGGTGTAAATCGATTCACCTTGTCCCATCAAATCTTCTATTGAAAGGTCTTGCGTCAATGCCTCTTGTGCAACAGCTTTCTGCAGAGCAATTTCTTGTTTCTTGTCTGTCATCCACTGTTCGAAATCATCTTCCGCCATCGCGTGTACGACAACTGGCATAAACCCATGTGCTCGGCCACAAAGTTCTGCGCACTGACCACGATAAACACCCAGCTCATCAATCTTGGTCCACGCTTCATTGATAAAGCCTGGAATCGTATCTTTCTTAACTGCGAAATCAGGCACCCACCAAGAGTGGATTACGTCATCAGACGTCATTAAGAAACGAACTTTACGGTTGATTGGTAAAACGAGCGGGTTATCCACTTCGAGTAAGTAGTGTGCCCCTTTCGCTTCGATGCCATCTATTTCTTTCTGACTGGTAGCAAGAAGGCTGAAGAATTCGACGTCCTCGCCGAAGTAGCTGTAGTGCCATTTCCATTGTGAGCCGGTGATCTTAATCGTGAGGTCAGATTGGCTGGTGTCTTCCATGGCCACCAGCGTTTTGGTCGCCGGAATTGCCATCGCAATGAGTATGATGACGGGGATGATGGTCCAGATAATCTCCACTTTGGTGCTTTCATGGAAATTTGCCGCAACTGCTCCTTTTGACTTTCGGTGCCGGAAGATGGAGTAGAACATTACGCCAAACACAACGAAGGCGATGGCACAGCAAATGTAGAAGATCAGCATATGTAATTCATACACTTGCTCACTGATCCCCGTAACACCCCGTGTCATGTTGTAATCATTTTGCTCTGACCAACTGGACGAAGAAAATGTGATAAAAATCACATTCGCTAATAAGGCTAGAGTAGTTGCTAATCTTTTCAAAAGATCTCTCCTCTGCTCAGCCGCTGCGCTTGCGCGAGCTTCCTTGCTTCCCGATGCAAATATCGAACAAATTTACAAAAAATCATAAAAACTACGATTTCAGCACTCTTTGTTATATTTATGTTAAAAGGCTAGTTATAGTTCAATAGTTCTTCAAGAAATTAACCGTGAATAAATTTCGTGTAGAGAGAAAAATAAATTCGGTTTATCGATTGCCCTCTTTGAAATGTAATTGAGAACCATTTACATTAGTAAAAAGAAAACATTGGGACACTTTCCGAATTAAAGTGTCTAAACAAGTAGGTTCCCCCTGCTAAGGAAAGATGAATATGACAACACAAATTACTCAGTGGCTAGCACGAGACCCTGACCCTAAAACCCGCGAAGAGCTCCAGCATCTAGTCGATACAAATAATGAACAAGAACTGACAGATCGATTTGGCTCACGCTTAGCATTTGGTACGGCAGGTCTGCGCGGTAAAGTTGGTGCTGGTCCAAACCGCATGAACCGCTTAGTGATTCAAGAAACGGCAACTGGTCTCGGTCACTACCTGATTGAACAAGTAAAAGACGCCGCTTCTCGCGGAGTCGTGATTGGCTATGATGGTCGTCCAGATTCCAAGCAGTTCGCACACGATACAGCCTCCGTTCTTACTGCTTTAGGTATCAAGGTTTATCTAACCTATAAAGTAGCGGCAACGCCAATTGTTGCTTTTGGTGTGCGTGAATTGAATGCAGCAGCGGCTGTCGTCGTTACCGCAAGCCATAACCCACCTGAGTACAATGGATTTAAAGTCTACTGGGAAAATGGCGCGCAAATCATTCCACCACACGATTCTGGTATTGCAGCCAAGATTGATGATGCGACAACAAAACCGCTTCCTCTAATGTCACTCGACGACGCGAAGCAAAAAGGTCTGTTAGTTTGGCTTGAAGACGAGTACTACCAAACGTACCGCAAAACAATGAACGACAATACCTTGCTAACACCGGACAGCAACACAGATATCTCGATTGTTTACACGGCAATGCACGGTGTCGGTGCGGACATGGCAGAAACGTTGCTCGCAGATGCTGGCTTTGAAAAAGTGGCAAGTGTTCCAGAGCAGTGCGAACCGGACGGCACGTTCCCTACTGTAAACTTCCCGAACCCGGAAGAAGCGGGCGCAATGGATATGGTGATGGCACTGGGTAAATCTGTTAATGCCGACATAGCTTGCGCGAACGATCCTGACGCAGACCGCTTTGCCGTGGCAGTAAAACGCCCAGATGGCGAATACCAAATGCTAACGGGTGACCAAGTGGGTTCATTGTTTGGTGACTACTTACTGCAAGGTCAACCAAACGCGCTTGTTGGGAATACCATTGTGTCTTCTCGTCTATTGAGCAGTATTGCGAAAGCACATGGCGCAGAATACTACCAAACGTTAACTGGCTTTAAATGGCTAACCAACGTAGCAATGACACAAGAGACAGATGCAAATCCGTTCCTATTCGCTTACGAAGAAGCACTAGGCTACACGGTAGGCAACAAGGTTTGGGATAAAGATGGCTTGTCAGCACTGGTCGCTTTCTCTCAATTAACAGGTAAGTTGAAAGCACAAGGCAAAACGCTGTGGGATAAGTTAGAAGAGTTATACCGCCAACACGGTTTCTACTTCAACGCGCAACGCAGCATTGCGCTTGACCCTAAATCACCACCAATCGGTGACAAACTGCGCGCAAACCCACCGAAAGAGATCGCGGGTAAACGCATTGAAGTGACCGAAGATCTGAAGTCATCACTTCGCTTTGTGACCGATGGTCCAACAGAAGCGATTGACTTGCCTGCAAGTGACGTATTGGTTTACCACCTAGAAGACAAATCACGCGTGATTGTTCGCCCTTCTGGTACTGAACCGAAGTTAAAGTGTTACTACGAAGTGATCAGCGACTTCCCTGCAGAGATGGATTACGCGCAAGCCAACCAAGCAGCAGAAGCGAAGATGAACGCATTGATCGAAGCACATCAACAAAGCTTGTAATTCGGGTTTGAAACATTGACTCTGTGACAACAGCAAATAGCAAATAGTAAAAGAGGCGCATCGAGCGCCTCTTTTTTTGTTCAATTCAAACCAAATCAAGCAATCTGTTTTTGCAGGAAATGTTTATCAATGCCTGCTGCTGGGTAACCTGAATACTGCCCTACTTTTTCAAAACCCAATTTCAAGTAAAAATCGAGTGCTTGAAAGCTATAAGTATCGAGGTACAAATGCGTTACTCCACGCGGTTTCACTTGTTCTTCCAGTAGAGAAATCAGTTTGCTTCCCAATCCCGAAGTGCGTGCCTCTGCATCTACCCAAAGATATTCAACGAACACGGTGTTATTGAACATCTCTCCCGTAAGTCCACCAATTACTTTACCCTCGTCATTACGGACAAAACAGCCAATTGCATTTACATCACCATCCGGTAAATGCATGCGGTTATATGCTCGGATGCCATCACGGATAAAGTCAAGATCGTTTTGTTCTGAGTTGAGTTTAAATTCAAGTTTCATACTGCCACTCCTTGGAAATCAGAGTGATACTAAAACAAAAAACCAGCGAGTGCTGGCTTTTGTTTAAAAATCTGATTGTTCCTACACTTTACATTGCGAAACTACTGAGCATCCATACCGCAAGAATAACGAACACCAAGCCCATCAGTTTACCTTGGTACATGCGGAATTTATCGTTTTCCAATAATCCTTTACCCAATGTCCCCGCCAAGGCAACCAGCAAGATATTGAATAGCAAACCTAATACGTTCAGCAGCAAACCAAGTGCGAGCATTTGCTCACCCGACGATGCGGTAATGTTGCTAGAAACGAACTGAGGTAAAAACATCACGAAGAACACCAAGGCTTTCGGGTTCAGCAGGTTACTCATCAAAGCGCGTTGATAGTAAGTCGATGCCATTTTATTCTTTTGGTCAAGCTCTGGTGCAGCAGAAACGTCCGCTCGCAAACAGTCCCAACCCATTTTGAGCAAGTACGCGCCCCCCAGTAGATGAAGTAATTTTAACGCGATTGGGCTCATCGCAATCAAGGTCGACACGCCCATTGCGGCCAATAAGGTTAAGATCACACCGGATGTCGCGTTGCCCAAGCTCGCAAACAGACCAACTTTCTTACCATAGCTCATGCTAGAACTGGCAATCAGCAACATGTCAGGCCCAGGTAACAAAAGAAGTGCAACAACAGCAGTGAGATAAACAGGGAGTACAGATAAATCGATCATGGTGGAACTGGCTTTCTAAAACAGGCGGCGGATCTTATACCAATGAGTAGATAACAACCAGACCAAATATCTAACCAAGGAGTAAAATTCAGAAAATAGAAAAGGTTTAATGTTCAATTTAAAAACAATTAACCTTTTTGGTGTTTATTTTTAATACCGATAGCAATTTTGTACAAAAATAAGCAGGATGGATCCGGTAGACTCCAAATGATGTGATGCCACGATTAATGCTTGCGCAGTTCGGAACAAGATGAAAGAAAAGAATAAGGAAATCGCGACTTTTAAGATTGCTCAAGAGCTCGGTGGCTTGGAGCTGCTCGACGCAAAGTACGAAAAACAGAATTTCTCTCGTCATAGCCATGAAGGCTACACCATTGGCGTGATTGAAAAAGGTGCGCAACAGTTCTTTCGTACTGGCGGAAATCATATTGCACCGCAAGACAGCATCATTCTTGTCAACGCCGACGAGGTGCATAACGGTCACTCAGCGTCAGAAGGCGGTTGGGAATACAAAGCCATGTATCCCGTACCTGAGCAGTTTCAAACGCTCGGGGAAGAACTCGGCGCACCCAATGTAGCTCAGCCCTACTTCCCCCAACCCGTTGTTTATGATCCAGAACTCGCTAATCAACTGCGGCTGGTATTCGATACGCTAGAGAAATCCGATAACCGCTTGCTAAGAGAGACACTTGTCTACGGTACGTTGGTCAAACTTGCCAGCAAGCACAGTACACATCGAGCCCCTCTTCAAGATGCGACCAAAGCGCAAAAGCAAGTACATCTGGTCAAAGAGTTTCTTGAAGACTTCCCTCAAGCCGATGTCTCTTTAGAAGAACTTGCGAAATTGGCGGGATTAAGCCCTTTTCATTTGTTGCGCGAGTTTCAAAAACAATTCGGCTTTCCGCCGCACGCGTTTCAAATTCAGCAGAGACTCCGAATGGCGAAAAAACTGCTCAAGTTAGGACAAAAGATTTCTGATGTTGCTCAAGAGTGTGGCTTTCACGATCAAAGCCATTTGCATCGTCACTTTAAAAAAGCCATGGGCGTAACGCCTGGGCAGTACATCAAGCATTGTTAGCAATTTTGTACAAGGCAGCGTGCTGAGGTCAGCCTACCTTAACAGCATGTTTTTCTATTTAAGTTGAAGTTATGGATACTACTTTGCCAACTCATCAAAATTCAAAATCCTCGCTCTTTTTACAAGGCACCGTCGCTATGATGCCATTGAGCATCGCTGTATTGCCTTGGGGATTACTAGCCGGCTCATTTGCCATTGATACTGGCTTACACCCTTTGGAAGGTCAGGCGCTTTCCGCCATTCTGTTTGCAGGCTCCGCACAGCTCGTGGCTATGGGGATGATTAAAGCAGGCGCTGGCTTGACGACTATGTTGCTGACTACCTTTTTTATTACCTCTCGCCATTTTCTTTATAGCGTTTCAATGCGCAGTAAAATTTCGCCATTGCCATTAAAGTGGCGTCTTTCACTTGGCTTCTTGCTCACTGATGAGCTATTTGCCATCGTCGGGCACCAATCCGATAAACAATTTGATCGATGGTACGCCCTTGGCGCTGGATTAAGCTTCTACTTATTTTGGAACTTCGCAACGCTTGCTGGCATCGTTGCCGGCAGTTTGATACCTGAATTGAATGAGCTCGGATTGGAATTTGCCGTTGCTGCCACTTTTATCGCGATTGTGGTGCCAACGATAAAAAGCATTCCCGTGTTATGCAGTGTCTTGGTGGCATTAGTTAGCTCAGTGGCGCTGAACTACTACCAAGTAGAAGGAAGCTTGATGTTCGCGAGCATTCTCGCCATGTTGACGGGCTATTTTGTGGAACAATTTACGACGAAAGCACCAAACCTTGAGAGTACACAGGAGGAACGCCAATGATCTTTTTGTCTATCTTAGCCATGACAGCCTTGGTGTTCACCAGCCGTTATCTGTTCTTAGAACCTAAGTTACCGCTTAGGTTAGGCGTAAGAACTCAGAAAGTGTTGAGCTACGCAAGCCCTGCAGTACTCACCGCAATTTGGGCTCCAATTGTATTTATGCCAGAGGGTGAACTGAGCGTCACATGGCAAAATCCATTTCTATTGGCTGCTCTATTGGCCGCTGCGATTGCGTATCTCACCAAGAATGTTTTGCTCACCACCATAGTGAGTATGGTCGCGTTCTTATTGCTTCGAATTTGGTTGTAAGCTCACGACTAAGCAGCTACCCACTCAATCTCTAACAAGGTGATGTCTCCACACTTCAAACGCCCAAGGAAGACATCGCCTTGATGCACTTCTCCCACGCCCTTTGGTGTGCCTGTCATCACGACATCGCCATCTTCTAGTGTTGTATAGCTCTTCAGCTCATCGAGAATATTTATTGGTGGGTAAAGCATCTGTTTAACGTGCCCTTTTTGAACATGAACACAGTTAATCAAAAGCTCTAAGTTGAGATCGTCTATATCGACACCTTGAACAGAGTGGAATCGACTGAATACCGCTGAGCCGTCAAACGCTTTAGCACGTTCCCAAGGTAATCCTTTTTCTTTGAGGGTAGATTGTAAGCCGCGTTTGGTCAGATCCAGACCGAGCCCAACCGCACTGTATTGACCATTTTTGATCAGAAAACAGATTTCTGCTTCGTAATGCAAAGGCTCTTGATGAAATGAGGTGAGTTTGGTTGAAACGGAAGTCGCCGGTTTATTAAACACGACCATTTGCTCTGGCATGGCATTGTTGAGTTCTTGAATATGCTCAACGTAGTTACGCCCAACACACAGAACTTTACCAACTTTGACTTTCTTCTCTTCAACCTGAATGACGCTCATTGCTCTTCCCTGCAAAACAAAACGCACATGATAATCTAACAACTTGAGTTGCCCACACTAGTTCCCGCTCTGGATTGTTAAAAACAAGACATTCAGCCCGTTTTGCTCTTGCACTCTTCAAGGCGAAACTCTTTCGTTTATCAAACACTAGATATGAAAAAAGCCAGCACGAAGCTGGCTTTCATAGTAACTAGGACAGGTTACTATTATAGGTAGTAACGAGCACCAAGTGCCCATTTGTCGTCTGTGTCACGACCTTCAGCATCGTTTAGGTCGAACTGGTAACCAGCGTAACCAACGAACTTAGAAGTGAAGTTGTATTCAGCTTGAACAGCCATCTCTTCACGTGCTGTTTCAGTCTTAGCACCGCTGCGTACTTTACCTTCAACCATTTCGTAGTTGATGCTTAGGTTTAGGCTGCTTGGTAGAGCGTATGCCAGAAGCGCTTCGTACGCATCGCTTTCAGCTAGACGTTGTGAACCGTTGAAGTTCATGTTTTCGTTTGAACCGTATACTGCTGCAACGTATAGGCCTTGACCGTATGAACCGTATGCCGCAGATACTAGGTGGGATTCAGCTGACTCTGTACGTAGACCTTGGTTGATATCGCCACCGTTGTACGTGTAACCGATTTTCGCACCCATGATTGAGTATGAAAGAGCTACTTGTAGACGATCATCGTAGTCTGCGCCGCCAACAATTTGGTTGTTCTCGTCACGAGCGAACTCGTCTTTAGAACCTTGCCAACCTAGACCGAAGTTGATTGCACCAGCTTCACCTAGCTCGATTGCGTTGCGGTAAGAAAGCATCTTGTCCGCACGACCAGTACCTAGGTTACCGTGGTCATCGTAGATAAAGTCGTTCGCAAACGCGATTGGCATATCAGCAACGCCAGCTACATCGTAGTAAGGTGCCCATTGAGTACCACCAACTGCACGGCCGTATACGTCGTGAGTTAGGCCTAGGTAGCCAAGACGAGTAGTGAATGTTTCCTCACCGCCGTCTAGGTAGTTTAGAGCCCACTCACCACGAGCGTCAGCTGTGAAGCCGTTGCCTAGGTCTTGAGTTGCTGTGAAGTTGATACGTGGAGAGTTAGTACCTACATCTGTGTCGCCTTGCTCTGAACCGTTTAGGTTAACAGATACGTGACCACCGATAGCGAAAGTAGTGCCGTCGTTGTTGTAAAGTTCCACTGCTACTGCTTGTGTACCGAATGTTGCTGCAACAATCGCTGCTGCTAGGAATTTTTTGTTCATTATAAAATCCATGTATTTATTCATTAGTTTATAAGTCAGTCTTATACAAAAGTGGATTGGGGCATCTCTTCCACCAATGTCGCGTCACTTTTGCTTAACAACTGTTGCTCACTGTATTTCAGAAGTTCCCAAGAGCAGAGTGAAAAGATGTAATAAAAAAGAAAAATGGCAAACGTTTACCCATAAGCAGACAACAATTTAAGAAAACAACACCCAAAAACAGAAACACTTTGTTACATTTAAGCCTAAATCACTATCTAAGCTATTGTAATTGTGTGATTAACGCATAGTTTAACGAGGATTTTTGTTACATTTCAAAAAGAAAATTATGATTAGGAACTTTTTTAAAATTAGGCTGTCCACTTAAAGGAGCAGAAACATAAAAAAACCTAAAACCTGTTTTCTATAAGGTTTCATCAATATCTCCCCTGTCACTCATTTGAAATAAAAATGCAATAGAATCATCACGTAACAGAAATCTATCTTTCATTTTCGCGGTTTACCTTAAGCGTCATCGACACAAATCGAGCAAGAAAGCTCATCGATTACAACTAGGGTAATAAGAAAATGAAAAAGGCAGCACTAACTACCGCGATTCTAACAGCATTGGTATCAGCACCATCATTTGCAGCAACCGTGTATAAAGACGACGGGACTGAATTGAAAGTTGGCGGTCGCGTGGAGTTTCGTGGCGACTTCATCGGTTCTGACGGTGCAGAAGTTGACGGTACTATGGAAGATGCATCTCGTGCACGTCTAAATCTAAAAGGTAAAACAGATATCGGTAATGGCCTATCTGCTTTTGGTGTTTACGAAGCTGAACAAAAAACAGGTAAAAGCGAGTTTAAAAACCGTTACATGTACGCTGGTGTAAGTGCTGATGTAGGTGATTTTTCGGTAGGTCGCCAAGACATGGCTGCTGTTATCATCTCT
Source organism: Vibrio sp. Sgm 5 (assembly GCF_026241575.1). Taxonomy (NCBI): domain Bacteria; kingdom Pseudomonadati; phylum Pseudomonadota; class Gammaproteobacteria; order Vibrionales; family Vibrionaceae; genus Vibrio; species Vibrio sp. Sgm 5. Next base: position 50,923 of record NZ_JAPHPY010000021.1, on the reverse strand, counting down.
GATATGACGGATATCACTGAGTTCTCAGGTGTTCAACAAGTTATTGATTCATCCTCTGATAAGCAAGACAGCGTATTCGCTTACCGTGGCGAATTTGATGCTCTACAAGTTCAAGCAACTTACCAAGCCAACTCTGGTGACAGCCAAGACAAATACGGCATCTCTGGCCTTTATTCTCTACCAATGGGTCTAGACCTAGGTCTTGCTTACTCTGGTGGCGATATAGATAAAGATAACTCAGAAGACCAAATTCTTGGTGGTATCGCCTACTCTCTTGAAAACTTATACCTTGCAGGAACTTACTCTCAAGGTGCCATTGATGACTCTGAAGACTTTACCGCTTACGAGCTTGTAGCAAGCTACAAATTAGCAAGTAAGTTTACTGTTGCTGGCCTATACACTTTCCAAGAGAACGATCCAAATGGCGCAGCAAAATATGACGCGGTTGATGGTTTTGAGCTGGTTGGTTACTACAAACTTAACAGCAACTTCCGTACTTACCTTTCTTACTACATGAACCAGCTGGATGAAGAAAAGAATGGAGAAGGCAAGGTAACTGAAGGTGAAGACACACTACGTCTAGGCGTACGTTACGACTTCTAATAAAAACTTGTCCTAATAGCGAGTCTTTTGGCCGGCACTCTTGTGTCGGCTTTTTTGATCGTACTCACTAACCTGCCCTCTTTTAATGCACCGAATCCCGAAGTTAGTGCATTCCCTCTAGGCTTTCTCAAGCTATGTTCATCTAGGCCTTTAAAATCAACCAATTAAAAGTTGGCACACTAGCTGCAATAACTAAATCGAGCAAATGCATGGCAGCGTTTGTGCTTCTCGTTCTTTGTACCTACTTCGGTAGGCACGTCCTTTAAATTGGTAATGTCGCCTCCCTCTGGGAGGCATTTTTTTATTGGCTACCCTATGAATAGAACGTATGATTCTGGCCATTCTTTAAAAACGGAAATATCCAATTGAATCATCATCCTGTCCAAGGTGCATCTTGGATGCTCACCGCGGGTTTAGCATTCGCCGTCGTTAATAGTTTTGCTCAAGTTGCGAGTATACACTTTGGGGTGTCGTCCACGACCTTTGCGTTATTCCAATACGCGATTGCCTTTTTTGCGATCTTGCCTTATCTACGCACCCTAGGCATTCGTCAATCACTGCGCACAAACCACTTTGGTTGGCACGCTCTACGTATTTTCCTTGCCGTTATCGGGATCCAACTATGGCTGTGGGCACTCGCGTATCCAGTGCCAATTTGGCAAGGTATTGCGTTGTTAATGACCTCGCCTCTGTTTGCTACTATAGGCTCAGGTCTGATACTTAAAGAGAACGTTGGGGTGGCGCGTTGGATCGCTACCTTAACTGGCTTTATTGGCGCGATGATCATCCTTGAGCCTTGGTCTGACTCTTTTACCTGGGCGACACTGTTGCCAGTTGGCGCTGCTTTTTTCTGGGCTTCTTACTCTCTGATGGTGAAAAAATTATCAGTCAATGATCCACCGTCAACAATGGTGGTTTATCTACTGTTATTGATCACACCATTTAATATCATGCTTGCGGTGCCAACATTCGTGATGCCAGAAGGGTGGAATGTTTGGGGTATTCTCATTGCGGCTGGCGTGTTAACCGCCTTAGCTCAATGGGCGGTCGTAAAAGCTTATGCCGTAGCAGATGCGTCTTTCGTTCAACCTTTTGACCACGCGAAATTACCACTTAATGTCTTTGCCGGTTGGTTAGTGTTCAGCTGGGTTCCACCAGGTCGATTATGGTTGGGTGCCGCGATTATCGTTGGCTCAATTGCTTTCATCACTCATTGGGAAGCAAAAAAAAGAAAGTAAATTGAAAGAATTTCTTTGGTTTTGAGTTCTATATTTTCAGGAAAGGAAATGAGGATTATCGTATGACACAGCCAATCAAAATGACACTTTATCGTTGGGCAGGCAGCTGGGGACCATTCAAGGTTAATATTCCATGTGGCGAATGCACCCTAACTAAAGACATTCTTGCCGATACTTTTGAAAACGAATTAGCGGGTGTCCCCGTAGAGCTAGAAGTGAAAGATTGGCTGTCCCATTGGTGGGAACCACTAAAACTTGGTGCTTGGCACGCCCCTATCCTAGTTGTTGAAGGAAAAGTCGTCAGCCAAGGGGAAGCGCTAAACCGAGGCGTGCTTGTTCAATCAGTTATTGCTGAGTGGACTAAACGCGATCAACTTAAAGGCAATATTGTCTACGGCAAAGCGACATGTCCTTACTGCGTTAAAGCCAAAAAGTTGCTGGATGAGACGGGTATAGAATATACGTACTATGACGTCGTCAAAGACAGTGCAGCCCTTTACCGAATGATACCTGAAGTGAAAGCCATCATTGGCGAGAAAACACCTGTAACGGTGCCGCAAATTTGGTTAGATGGAGAGTACATAGGAGGCGCAGACAACTTGGAAAAGTGGTTAGCGGAAAAGGGATTAGATAAAGTGCCTAACAACGTTGTTGAGATCCCAAGTCAAAGCGCATAATTATCACCTAGCAGAAACACGACATCTCTAACAAAGCAAAAAGCCCTGATATCAAATCAGGGCTTTTCCTATTAATTCGCTAGCTTTTTCATTACTCGAGCAAACATTGAAGGTTTCTTCTTCTTTGTTTTACCGTAAAGCGCTTTGTGCATCGCGTCTTTTGCGATCATTTGACCAATGTAAACGCCACCAAGTTCGTAACCCATGACCTTCTCCTAAGAAGTAATTGACTGGTTTATGTTGTAATTTTACACCACAAACCACCAAAAACAAGATAAAGATCACAAATGACTGTAATTTAATTGCAATAAATTTAATCCTAGCGAATCAAAAAAGTGATTAACGCTTGGGCTGTTGGTACGTTTTGCCTGCCGCTTTGTAAGTATCTTTTTGTTTAATTTCAAAGAAAGTTTCAAAGAACCAAGCCGCAAATTTGATCAGGTGATCGCCTTCATTCATGACATGCTCAACAAATTCTTTCTCTTCACCAGACTCGTCAGCTTGGAAGGTAATGTGGTAAATACGTTTTTCACCATCGACCTCCGCAAGGCCAAATTGACCACTTAGTGATTCCGCTGCTTGAGCGACCTCTTCTTCTTCAGATGCTTTTAGTAGTTCAAGAGCCTGAGGCAAGTTCTCTTTTTCGCCAATTTCTTTTAATAGCGCTTCAAATTCGTTTTGTTGCATGGGTTCACCTAACGATTAACGGGCGTTTTCCTCGCACAACGCTTTTGAGTCAGCATCTGCGAGCCTAATTTGCTGCGCATTTTAGAAAGGAGCACGTAAGCTTGCAAGCAGATTCAACGCGAGCTTTCTGGTTGAGCCAAACCACTGGTAGGCGTCTGAATTTGACTCAGTGCCAAAACAACACAGCTTAACCCTGCAATCAACACATAGAAGACACCTAATTGATATTGGCTCGTTACCCAATACTCCACCAAATATCCGCCAAACAAGCCTGCGAGACACATTTGTATCGACCCAGATAATGCAGAAACCGCGCCTGCTTGTTGTTTGTGTGGGGATAACAACAAACTGATTGAAACCGGGAACGACATTCCTTGCGCAAAACTCAAGCAAGTGAAGCCAACTAATAGTGACGTAACCGTAAATGGTAAAATCAGTAGCATCACTCCTGATGCAGCAACGACAACAAAACTCATCAATAGGATCTGCTGCTCTTTGTAGCGCGAATTGATGAAGTTAAGCACCAAACTACCCATTAACAACCCTGCTGAAGGGACAATCATCAACGAGCCATAGTCTGCAGCAGTTAATCCAAGCTCTTGCTGCATCAAAAATGGATATAAGGACAACGTCACCAGAGCAGAAAGATAACTGAGCCAGTTGTAACTCGCGCTGCCAATCACTTGTTTATTAGTCAACAGCGTTAAGTAATTCAATATGACTCGTTTAGGTTCAAAACGGCGCTTGGGATAAGGCAATGTTTCTGGAAGAACGATTAAGCCCAGCGTAAAAATCGCGATTAAGTAAAACAATACGAAGACAAACACCGCATGCCAACTTAAATGATAAGCGATCCAACCACCAAACAAAGGCGCAACTATCGGCATCACTGATGCTGTGACCGAAATATAGGAAAGGGCCTTGGTCAGTTGTGAGCCATCGTAACTGTCTCGTAATACTGAGCGCCCAAGAACAGAGGCGCTTCCCGCACCTAAACCTTGTAATAGCCTTCCAGCTTCCAAAGCGACAATATGGTCTGCAAACGCAATACATATGACCGTACCTACGAGATAAACGCTTTGACCAAGAATGAATACTGGCCTACGCCCTATTGAGTCGGATAGCGGGCCATAAAAAAGCTGAGAGACACCAAAGCCAACAAGGAATAACGTGACAAGATTTTGAATCGCATGCTGCGGAAGCTCAAGGTCATGTCCGATCATTGGCAAAGATGGAAGATAAATGCTGACGCCAACTTGACCGGTCGCGATGATCATCATCGCCAATAATAATGGTGTTTTACGCAATATACCCTCCTTACATCATGACAGTTTCACGACAGACAGTGTATATTTGTTACTCTAAGATGATAATAAACCAAAATGGAAAAGAATTATTTCCTATGGGGATGGAATAAAATGGATTGGATTCAAAGTGTCAATAGCTATATTCGTGTAGTAGAAGAAGGAAGCTTCAATGCGGCAGCCAGAAAGCTCAATACCACCAGCTCAGCCATTAGTAAGCGTATCCAGTGGCTAGAAGATAAGATTGGTGTACAACTGCTCAAGCGAACAACACGCTCCATCAGCCAAACAGAAGCTGGCGCCCTATTCTACGAACGAGCCAAAGTACAGCTAGACTCTTGGCAATCTGTGCTAGACGAAACACGCTCAGTGAATCAATCTCCAGCAGGCTTACTTAAGATTGGAGCAACGCTGGCCGTTGGCTCTAAGTTCCTTGTTCATTATCTGGACGATTTTCTTGAAAAATACCCCGACATTAAACTTCAACTTATCACAACGCTACCAGGTCAAATCCCCGAACTGAGCTTAGATTTATTCATCAGCAGGGAGTTGGAACATCTCAATTCTTTAAGTTTTAAAGCAACGCCATTGTTCGAACACAAAGCCCAATTTTATGCCTCGCCTAGTTACCTTGAAAAACACGGAACCCCACAAACGGTTGAAGAACTATCACAACATAACATGTTGATTTGGGGTGAAAAGCCAACAAGAGAGCTCAAAACCAACCGTGGAAAGCGTATTAGCCTTTCAGGAAATTTCGCGACCACGAACCCTGAAGCTCTTTTCCATGGCGCTAAACGCGGAATGGGAATTTTACTGTCCAATAATGTGATGATCAAAGAAGAGCTTAAGTCCGGAGCATTAATACCGATACTTCCTGATGTCACTGCTGATGAGGCGACGGTCTACGCTTACTATCCAAAACTGGATTATCAACACACCCGAACTCAGCTGTTTCTCGACTACCTTAAATCACGCTTAGATGAAGAAAAACGCGCCTAATCTACTCACTCTTTGATAACAAAGATAGTGGAGAGTCACAAGGGGCGCGTTGGTCTGTCGTGAATGTTTTGAGTGATATGATAAGACGTTATAACGTTGCTTATTAAAAACAAATCACAACGTCTAATCATGCAAAAACCATCTGCTAAGATACAATCCTAAGCACTTCGAGATTTCAACAAAAGAAAGATAAAATAGCTGCCTCCGATAATCGAAACTAACGTACCTGCAGCAAGTTGAGCGGGGAACACCACGACTTGCCCTAGCCAATCAGCAAACAACATTAGGGCTGCACCGATTAAGAAAGACAATAAGATCTGCTCTCGAACCAAGCGAGCACCAACCATAGCTGCAATATGTGGAGCCAGTAAACCAACAAAAGCGACCGGCCCCATGGTGGTTGTGACCATTGAACATAAAATCGCGACGATACACAATAGAGCCACATAGGCGATGTTGATGTTCAGCCCTCTTGCACTTGCAAACTGACGACCAGTAGCAATTAATGTAACCCAACGACTCAACAGTAAAGCTACGCCAATACAAACGGTGATCACGATAGCCATAATCATTGCTGCATCAGGTTCAACACGATACGTAGAGCCTGCCAACCAAGCCAATAAGGTGTATTTCCCCTCACCCACTCGTGTTAAAGAGAATTGCACTAGAGCCTCTAACACCGCGGTCAGCGAGATACCGGTCAGAATTAGGATAGACGGAGCGAACTGATGCTTCTTACCAAGGAACAGCAACAAACATAGTGCAATCGCACTGCCCAAAAACGCAACCCAAGGGCTTAGCGAGTGAATCGAGTATCCCATAAACAGGCTACTGAAAATCAGCGCTAACACCGCACCTGCCGATACGCCAAGAATGTCTGGGCTCGCAAGCGGGTTGTAAACGAGCCTTTGTAAAATCACACCTGCCACTGCCAAACCGCCACCAGCAAATATTGCGGTTAACATTCTAGGCCAGCGAATAGACCACTCAAACGCATCTGGGATAATGAAATAACTCATATCTGAAGAAGGTTGTGACAATGCACTTAACGCCAGTAAACCGGAGATCATCGCACCCAACAAGAAATAAGCCAAAGGTGAAATAAACTTTGGCCCTTTAGGCATTGAGAAAAATAGCTGATCTTGGGCCGACATCTGCTTGCGAGCAATAATGATCAAAGCTGGAGCACCAATCACCGCGGTTGCCGTTCCTGTTGGAATCATATCCAAAGACCATTGCGCTAAGAAAATCGCCAAGCTGTCGGTCACACAAAGCAACAACGCGCCTAACACACAGCTTGCGATGAGTTCATATTTCGCCTTTAAAAAGCCCAAATGTCTCGCGATGTTTGGCGCAATCAAACCAATAAAGCTGATTACACCCACCGAGGTAATCGACACGGAAACCAACCAAACGCCAAGCGCCATGAGTACAAAGAAAGTCGTACCGATGTTGAGACCACGCGCAACAGCCCCTTCAGTACCAATCGAAAGCAGAGTCAAAACTCGTGGAGCCAACAGGAAAATAGCAAAGATTGGCAGTAACTTAGGCATCAACCAAAGCACTTGCTCCCAACCATTTTGCCCGAGATCACCCGCTCCCCATACGAACAAGTTCTGAGCATATTGGTCGTTGAGCAAAATAATTGCAGTTGCAAATGCGCCGAGCAGTAAGTTAACCGCCATACCTGCCAAAACAATTGGCAAGCCGCTCATGTTTTTGATGCCAACAATGGAGACAATCAGACCCATTGCAAGCAGCGCGCCTATCAGCGCAAACCAAACGGAATATTGCGCGACCAGCATCGGCGCAACCACATTCAGAATGACTAGGCCAAGCCAAGCTCCTGATGATGTGCCGAGTGTAAGCGGAGACATCATGCGATTCTGTGTTAGCTGTTGAAACAGGCTACCTATCGTGCCAAGTGTTCCACCAACCAAAATCGCCATTACCAGACGAGGTAAGTTTACATAGGCTAGCGCCATCAACTCGAATGAATCATCGACCATTCGTTCGAACGAAGCGGTGTCGCTAATTTGTGAGATTTGCCGGAACAACTCATCAACGGGACCAAATTCAGACTGACCTAGCCATAAATGAACAGAGGCAGCGAGCAATAACACCGCCCCCATCATTAAACCACTGAATCTCATTACTGCTCCGCTAGCATCAACAACGATTGCGCCATGGCTTCAGCGTTATACAAAATCGACATGGCACCGCCGTAGCTCCAACTTGCCTCTACTGGGCTAAATTGGCCATTACGCACGAAAGGCATACTCTTCCAGATTGGGGACTGATTTAATTTGTCTTGGTATGGGAAAGGTTCGAAGTAAAGCGCAATGCCATTCTTCACCTTCTTAAGCTCAGTCATACGCTTTTGGCTGATACCCCACTGACTCGCAGGAAGATCCATTGAATTTTCAAAACCTAACTGCTCAAGCGCATATTGCGGGATCGAGTTATCACCATAAACGTATACCGAAGTGGTGCTGGCAAAACGGAATGAAGTGACTTTTGGCTTGTCTCCCGGGTACGCTTTATCTAATTCAGCCTTAAGAACCTCAAGACGCTGATCCATCGCAGCCAGTTTCTTGTTCGCTTGCTCTTCTTTACCAAGCAATTGGCCTATCTTCTTGAAGTTATCGATAGCCGCCGCCGCATTACTGTGCTCTTCACTGTACGTTTGGTAGTAAAGTACCGGCGCGATTTCTGAAAGTCGCTCTTGCAGATCTTTCTGAGGTGAAGCGATAAGAATTACATCTGGGTTTAGCTTCTTCAAAGCAGAAAAGTTAGGCTCAGTTCGAGTGCCAATGTCCGCCACGCCTTCTGGAATCGCAGGTTGAACAACCCAATCGCTATACCCTGCAATATCAGGTACTGCTACTGGTGTTACACCGAGTTCAATCACTTGCTCAGCGACGTCCCAGTTAAGCGCTGCTACTCTGACAGGTTGAGCTTCAAGTGTTTTAATCCCCTCACTGTCTTCTACTTTGAAATCCGCCATCGCATTAAACGATAAAGCACTCGCTAAAACAGACAGAGCGAGTTTTGTATTCAACTTTTTTACTTTAGAAAAATGGGAAGCGATTGATTTTAAGCTCATATATTTGCCTACTTCATCTAAATTCGAGATTTCTACAAACGACAAAAGCAGCCCAGAAAAGGCTGCTTTAAAATTGGGAACGCTAACTTAGTTAGAATTCATAGTTTACGCTTAACTCAACTGACTGCTCGGCACCAAACCAACAGTTCGATTGATCGTAACACGCGTAATATTCTTCGTTGAATATATTGTTCACGGCTAGGTTAGCTGTCGCGCCAGATAGCGTTTCACTTGCTTCACCCAGATCATAGCCAACAGATAAATCGACTAAAGTGTATGACGGAACTTTCCCTTGTGTATTACTCGCATCCATTTGCATCTCACCAACGTAACGAGCACCTACGCTAAATCGAGAGCCCGCTAACATGCCGTTAAATACGTTGTAGTTAGCCCACATATTAGCTGTGTGCTCAGGTACATAGATTGGCGTCGTACCTTCTAAACCGTTGCTAGAGTCTTCGGTAATTTCCATATCGACATACGTGTATGAAGCCGCAATATCAAAGTTTTCTGTCGCAAACCAACGTCCTGATAGTTCAGCACCCTGCGACACTACTTCACCGACTTGGATTCTAGGGCCATAAACGTCGTTAGGATCGGTCATCAACATGTCTTGCTTAACAATATGGAATAAAGAAACTGTTGCTTCTTTGGACATATCGTCAGACAGGTATTTCACACCAATCTCTGCTTGTTGTGCCGTCTCTGGGTCGAATTCATTACCCGCTTTATCAACACCTGGAGCTGGTTCAAAACTCGTCGCGTAACTTGCGAATGGTGCAAGCCCATTGTCAAACTGATACAAGCCACCTAAACGGTAAGTAAACTGCTTATGATCAGACTCATGGGCGTAGTAATCACTCTCTGATTTGTAGTGGTCAAATCGTCCACCTGCAATCAGCACCAATGCGTCTAGACGAATTTGGTCTTGAACATAAAAACCCAACTGACTTGACGTCGTATCATCTAGATATTCACCCGTCTTAGTCACATCACTACGATCCAGTAAATCATTATTAGGGTTTAATGGGTCAAAGCTATTAAAGCCACTGCCATTCGCACTGTAAGATGAGTAGTTAACATTACCGTCTAGGTCTTGATAATCGATACCAAGCAATAAGTTATGCTCTACTGAACCAACATCAACAATACCACTCAATTGGTTATCAATAACAAAACCTTTAAAGCTTTCATCTGTTGAGTATAGAGCTCGAGCCAATTGGTTTGGTGTGCTTGGGTCGTAGCTCACATGGTAAGTATTTTCTTGGTACAGAGATGCATCGGTATAGCGAGCATTCTGTAGGAATGTCCAGTTGCTATTAAACTCATGGTTGATTTTATAGCCGACCATAAGAACTTCACGCTCAAACGTGCTCCAGTTCTTGTCACCCATAGAAACAGATGGTTCGCTTGCTTTCAGCACATCTAACGGCATTGCCGAGTTGATGCCCATTGAAGGATCGTTTTGGTAGTAAAGGTTAAAGTTGATTAGTGTGCTGTCCGTTACCTGCCAGTCCACTGAAGGTGCAATTAGGTATCGCTCTTCTTCTGCATTATCAACTTGGCTATCTTGTTTACGAGCAAGCGCGATCAAACGGTAAGAAAAATCACTGTCGCCAAACTGACCAGTGGTATCGATAGAAGCTTCCTGTAAATTACGTGATCCCGTCGCAACGCCAACCTTAGTAAATTGCTCTGTTTGCGGGGCTTTCGCTATCATATTCACCATACCACCCGGTGGCATTGCACCATAAAGTACAGAAGTTGGTCCTTTAAAGATCTCGACTTGCTGCATTGCAATCGGGTCAATCTGTGGTTGTAGGTTCCAACCATTTAAGAATTGAAGCGAAAGACCATCGTAGTAGTTAACGTTGTTGGTCGCAAAACCACGGATAGAGTACGAATCAAACATGGCTACCGAACTACCACGGTTTTCAGTTACAACACCCGGTGCATAGCGAAGGGCTTGATTCAAAGATTGAACACCTCGTTGCTCTAACTGTTCTTCATCAATAACGGTAATACCTTGAGGCGTTTCTTCTGGCTCAAGTGCCGACTTAGTTGCGGTATTACGGTAAGCTTTTCCTAAAACAGTGATAGTTTCTATATTCGAATCTGTCGCTGTAACAGCGTCTTCTGCTAAAGCCTGCGTGGAAAATGCAGTCAACAACGCAACTGCCAGTGATGAATACTTAAAACGAACGTGAGTGGTCATGATTCCCTCGGTACCAATGCTTAACTTAAATAGTAATAAATCTCATTTGCATTGTATGTATCTATAAAAGGGATAATTAACAATTTGGTGCAAATTCCAAAAGAACTTGGCCAATTTTGAGAAGAGTTAGGTCAATTGATGATTAAAAATACAATTAACCTTATTGATTGAGAGGCTTTGCAGGGAGTACGCAGGAAGAAGATATGACTACGATTTAATAATAGGCACCCAGTATTCCATTACGGCATCTGCGGCATTAGATTTATAGGCTGATGGGTACACTTCAAGTTCGTAACCATCGACACCTCGATAACCAGATTTCGGCAACCAATTAAGTACGAACCAGCTCAGAGTGTATCGAAGATTCTCAATCGGGCCACAGTGCTTAACCACTGCGTAGGTTTGTTTAGGAACGGATAAGACCTCTAATTTATCAGAGATAATGCTTGGCAATTGAGGGATTGAGATCTCGTCTTTAAGTTCGACCCCAGCCCAATAGCGGATATTCGTACCATCAAAACTCGATTGAGTAAGGTCGACAACGCCAATAAATTGAAAGGCATTCTCATCAGGAAGCGTCACTTCTCCTTCTAAACGCGACCAAAGTTGAGGGACTTTCTGGGCAAAATCTTGCGTCAGTGAAAACAAACCACTGATTTCTGAGGTAATCCCCTTAACCAAGAAAGGCTCTCTTTCGTCGATACGCACATTAACAAAACTTAGCGCGCCCTTTTCTTCAGCGCTTACCGTTTCAGACACTTGTATCGGCTTTCTTAGCCCTACTCTTTTCCCCGCCTTCCTGTACTGACTAGGGCTTGCCCCAAACATCTGCTTAAACGAACGGCTAAAACTAATTTCTGAATTGAATCCGAGCCCAAGGGCGATATCGATCACTCGCTCTTTGCTGTCCAACAGTTCTTCAGCCGCTTGGCTTAACTTAAGTTCTCTCACGTAGTTTGCAACAGTCAGTCCGGTTTCAGCTTGAAACACTCTTTGCAGTTGCCATCGTGACCAGCAACTCTGCTTCGCAATATCTTCTAATGATAGTGTCGAGCTGAGGTTCGCATGGATATAAGCCAAAACACGGCTGATACGGTCAAATGCAGGTGTGTTCATAGTCAAGCAATTAAATTTCCGGTAGTGGTCATAACGTATTAGATGTCAGAGATACTTTTATCATTTAAAGGCGCTTTTATCACTTAAAAATGGCTAAAGCGCACCCAATTCATCCTTCCCTCTCATTGCAATTTCGCCGAGGAGATGCCCCATTTTGTATGGTTATCATCGACAATGTTCGCTATGATAACGCAACTAATTCTCATTTAATGGTTTAAGATGCTTTCCCAGCTGCACAATGTTTTCACTCGTCGGAGAGCCCCTTCTCTACACCAAAAAATCTTCGCTTACTCTAAACAAATTACGCCTTATCTTAGCGGAAGTTATGGTTCTCTGAGCAGCAAAAGTATCGCTATTACGAATGATAAAAGCCATATCGAAATCAAGCGCGTATACGATGGCCTTGCAAAGAATCAACCAGAAGCGGGGAAAGCCTACTGGCTAACACGAACTTGGGACCTAGTATGCTGGCAACCTGTCTATGTCACCTTTGTTTCAATCTACGGCCTTCATTCGCTGCCCGATATCAAGAATATTGGTCAATTTAGGTATAAAGAGTTCGTCACAGGATACCGCTTCTTCAATGGTGACCATCAGCACGGCACACCAGAAGAGTTAATCCCACACGCTGGTAAAGCCATACTTGAACTCACTGAGTTTTTCCGCGATCAGATTAGTGAGTGGACACGCATCCGCCCGGGCTTTACCAACCATTTACTCGCGGATCTATTATTGGGTTGTTTAATCAAACTGCAACAGCACGAGCAAAGCCTCACCAATGAGTATATAACCGAGCAAGCGAAACTATGGTTAGCGGCATGCCAACTGCCAAACCGTCATTTAGACAGCCTCAAAATCGACGATACTTCTGGAATGCTTAAGCTCGTTAGGGTCAGCTGTTGCTTAGTTTATAAGTGTGACTCTGGGAAATATTGTGACGATTGCCCTAGGCATCCAGACAACAAGAAGAGCGCTTAACACCACCATCTAATTTTAAAGGCTATTAAAGGTGCATTTGCTTTTATCAAGTGACTTTGATGGTCGAGGCAGTACTGACATGTTTCAACTTTCAAACATCAAAATCGTTCGTGAAGAACGAACCATTCTCTCAATTGATGAGCTTTCCATTCCAACGAATGAACTCACCGTGGTTCTTGGTCACAACGGTTCAGGAAAATCGACATTGGTTAACTTGCTCTCAGGGCAAATGGCACCGGATCACGGTACGGTAGAGTTAAATGGTGCTTCTCTCTCCTCTTTCAAAAGCAGAAACCTAGCCAAGAAGGTCGCGTATCTACCGCAAAAGCTCCCAGCTTCTGCTGGCTTAACGGTAGAAGAGCTGGTTCGTCTAGGGCGTTTTCCTTGGCGAGGCACCTTTGGTCTTTGGAACTCAGAAGATCAATCCATTATCCAACAAGCGATGGAAAGAACAGGCGTTGCTGAGTTCTCGCAGGCACTAGCGGACGATTTGTCCGGTGGTGAACGCCAGCGAGCTTGGGTATCAATGTTGCTCGCTCAGCAGTCACCAGCATTAATTCTCGATGAGCCAACGTCAGCACTGGATGTTCATCACCAATTTCAACTGATGGGTTTGCTGTCTGAACTGAACAAAAAAGAAGATGTGGGTGTGATTGTCATCCTGCATGACTTGAACCTCGCACTGCGCTACGCGACACACATCGTTGCTTTAAAGAGAGGTCATATCGCATTTGAAGGTAACGCAGATAAGTTACTCGACGAACAAGCGTTGTCTGCACTGTATGAATCCCCTATCCGACTGATCGACCATCCTGTACCAGCCAACACCGCCGCAAGTGAAAAAGTCGCCGTCGTCTGTGAATAGCTTAGGAAACTCTCACAAAAGACCGACATAGCGCAGTCTCTAGTATCTAGTCACTACCAAGGAGACTGCCACTTTTGTGAGAGGCTGATTCAGTCCTTACTAACCCATTAGTTGAAAAATGCCTTTCTTAAGCAATCAGAGTTTGAAAAATCACGTGAAGTAAACAATAGTTAACGTGATGCATATCGATTAAATGAGAAAAGATCGTGTAACAAAACCAACATAAACACGATATGGCAAAACACAACGTCGGGTGAAATGTTCAATGGATCATGAACAAAACAGTATCCAATTGCTTGATGAGATTCTAAAACTTAACGGTAGTGCATTACTCGATAGAGTAACGCTGGAGCTCCATCAACAGTTTCAAAGCTACTGCACATGTGTAGTAGAAATAGCGCACCTACAGCACTGTGCCGTAACACTTTCCAATTCAAGTGGTGGCACCATTGCTGACAGCATGTGTTATGGATTAGAAGGCACACCTTGCGAAAAGGTGGCACAAGACATCGGTGAGATTATTTTCTATCAAGATGAGGTCTACCGTCTCTACCCTAAAGACCAGCTATTCCAAGATGCTGGCATTCAAGCTTACATCGGCCTTCCATTGAAAACACACAATGGGGAAGTGCTTGGTATCTTACTTTCAACCTTTCCTCGCGCCATCAATGAGCAAGAGGCAAAGGAGATCATCTTTTATCACCGTTTCTTGTCCAACGTGATAATCCACAGCTTAAGAGAGAAGTGGATCAGCGAACGCTCTGACAAACTGCTTAACCAGCTGAGTTATGAAGTCTCCCATGACAACCTCACTGGCTTGCTCAATCGCAGTTGCTTGGCAGACACGCTAGAAACACTCACACAACAAGCTACGCGCCCTTTTAGCCTCGCCTATTTGGATATCGATAATTTCAAATCGATTAACGACATTAACGGTAACTACATTGGCGACCAAATTATCAAGTTCACCGCAAATGCGATTCAACAGAGCTTAACGTCACCAAATAATGCGTTCCGTGTTGCAGGCGACGAGTTTGCCTTCATCACTTATGATGAAGACCCAGTCGCAGTTTGTCAGGAGATTCTAGATAAGATTGAAGCGGGTTATTCAGACAAATCCAACCGTATTTCCTTTACGGTTAGCATTGGTATTGCTCGTGCTCCTGTCCATATGCTCAACAGCGACGACCTAATTCTCAATGCCAGCCTGGCGCTCAAAGATTGTAAAAAGCACCGGGATACACGCATACAGCACTACGACACCCATTTAAGTGCGCTCTATCATCGCCAAACACAGTTGATTGAAGCACTGCGCGAACAGCTACGTTTGAGTATCGATGAAAACGAAGAGTTATACGTCGTCGTTCAACCGATTGTGGACATCACCAGTGACCGCTGGGATTACTTTGAAATCCTAGCGCGATGGAACAGCAGCGTTTACGGCAGTGTCTCTCCCGTAGAGTTTATTGAAGCCGCCGAACAATCTGGGTTGATCATAGAGCTGGGCGAACGAATTGTTGAACTGGCTTGCCGTGCGAAACAAGATCTTGAACGACAGCTTGGCTACAAGGTGAAGCTTTCTATTAACTGTTCTGCACACGAACTGGTCGATTCAAACCGTTACATGAACTTTTTGACGCGTATTTTAGAGAAATACGATCACCAAGCGACTGACTTTGTTATTGAGCTCACCGAAACGGTTTTATTGTCGCAAAGTGGCCGCGAGCAGATGGTTCTGAACTCACTTCGTTATCTCGGGTTTAAAGTTGCACTGGATGATTTCGGTACGGGTTATTCGAGTTTGAACTACATCCATAACTATCCTATCGACAGCATTAAAATTGATGCCACCTTTGTGAGAAATATGTTGGCGAATACCACGTCAGAACAAGTGGTGCTGCTCATTGCTCAATTAGCACAACTGTTAGAAGTCGATTTGATTGCGGAAGGGGTTGAAGACGACAGAGCCTTACAGAAACTGATAGAGATGGGGTGCCATCATATCCAAGGTTATTTCTATTCGAGGCCACACAACGTCAATGAACTGATAAGTATCATCAACGAAAAACAAGTGAAAAGCGCATAAAAAAGACCAAACAATGTTTGGTCTTTTTTGTATTTTATAAAACTGCTTTTTCTTTGTCTTTCAGCAGCTTGTCCATCTCGTCTCGGTTAGCGACAAAGCTCGCCATTTCCTTCTTCGGCACTGAGCTCGCCATCGGAATATTGGCACGCATTGCGTTCACCGGACGACCGTATTCGATCAACTCGTAATGAAGATGCGGACCTGTCACACGCCCTGTTTTACCAGATAGACCAATACGCTGACCACGAGAAACCTTTTGGCCTTTCTTCACGAGGATCTTACTAAGGTGCAGGTAACGCGTTTTGTACTTGCTACCGTGCTCAATCACCACGTAGTTGCCCGCATATGGGTGTTTACGCGTCATGATAACAGTACCGTCACCGGTCGCTTCTACTGGTGTACCAATAGGCACAGCCCAGTCCGTACCGTTGTGCGGTGCAACGCGACCTGTTACAGGGTGAAGACGTGTCGGATTAAAGCCAGAGCTGATACGCCAGCTACGACTGACAGGATAACGTTGGAAGGCACGCTGTAGGCTCTCGCCTTTCGCGTTATAGAATTGACCATCGGTATGAAGGTAAGCGGTAACTTCACGACCACGGTTATAAATTTTGATTGCTTCTATTTCGTTCTTGCCAGTTGGTACGCCATCAATGCTTTGAGATCGGCGAACCACTTCAAATCGGTCACCAGCACGTAAATCTTTACCGAAGTTCACTTGCTCTTTTAGCAGGTTAACCACTTGGCTGATTTCAGCTGAGCTCAAGCCTAAGCGATTTGCGGATGACGAGAAACTGCCTCGAATCACACCAACCAATGGCTCTTGTTGCCACACACCAGGAATTGAGATGTCTGAGAAATCGTAGCTGCCATCGTCATTACGGTGGTAAACCACTTTATCGGCAATGGAGAACTGAAGCTCCATCTTTTGTAGCTCGCCTGTCGATTCATCACGCCAGAAACGCAATGTATTGCCAGGTTTCAGGGTATCAAGAGCAAGGAAGTTCAAATCCGTTTCCATCACTTTCATCAACGAGCTGTAGCCGAAGCCCAGTTGGCTGAAAATGGTACTCAGGTTATCACCTGCTTGGATTTGGTATTCAAAATTGGGTGGCGTGACAACTTCTGCTGTTGTCGCATCAAGAATATTTTCGACAACCTGCGATTCTGGCAGGTTCAATGCGATGGTTTTGGTAAGGGAAGACTCTTTGAGAGAGTTGGAAACACCAATCGCAACTAATACTGGCAAGGAGTACAACAGTAGCGCTTTACGACTTGTCAGATTCGGCAACCGTCTTGTTGTAATTTCATTTGTAGACACGGGAATTACTATCTCCTTTATAACAAGGCTCATAGCTTATGCATTCCCGCATAAGAAATCACTATGAAATTACGAGATCTAGCGCAGAAAA
The DNA here is from genome assembly GCF_026241575.1 of Vibrio sp. Sgm 5. Lineage (NCBI taxonomy): Bacteria > Pseudomonadati > Pseudomonadota > Gammaproteobacteria > Vibrionales > Vibrionaceae > Vibrio > Vibrio sp. Sgm 5. The sequence goes on along the minus strand of NZ_JAPHPY010000021.1, from coordinate 33,634 downwards.
CACTTATTTTTTACAGAAGACAAAAAAATTCATTACTGTTGCATATGTAGGTTATTACCTACACGTTTAAGCGTCGCTGAATTCAATTGATTTGGTTGTTCTGCCATCGCTTGATCTTCGCCATGTTGAAGATAAGAAAGCGAAATTTGCGTATCACTCTCCCACTTCAAAGAAGACATCTGAATTCGGTCACCAATGAAAACATTGTTCAATAGCACAACTCGGCTTGGCACAGCATCAAATTTGAACAAACCGATGTAATAAAACGCCCCTGAACCTTGTGTGGTCACAATCACCGGCGCGACAATCCAAGGGGTTTCATTGATGTCGCGTTGAGCAATAAATTCGGTGGGAACTAGCACTTCACCTCTGGTGCCACCTGCGTCGTATTGACCTTTTAGAAAGCCGTTCTCTTTATCCCAATCTTCTAGAAACGTTACCGCACCTTGCTCAGGAACTTGAACCGTCCACGGATTTCGTGACTGAATCCCCAGAACTTCGGCCACGATAGGATTAGATTGTGCCTGCGCTTGAGGAAACTTCGCCATAATTTCTTCATCGGACAGACTAAATCGATAAATGCCCGCAATGATCACCACGGCTAACAGTACGATTGGGATCAGTAGAATGAGGGGGATAGGTAGGATTCTCTTACGAGCCATGAAGACTTCCTTGTGTTCTTGTTCTCTTAATTATGTTCGGAGTATATACCAATTCACCCGTGAAGACCTCAACGCCTACTCGTTCGATTTAACTCAAGTGTTTCAAAATTAAACTAAACTGTTTGGTGGGCAACCAATAGGTAATAACGATGACAAAAATCACCCACACATGCGAGTGTGCCTGTGGCTTAGTCCAACTGCGTTGCACGGCGGAGCCCATTCGCACTTCTATCTGTCACTGCTTCGAATGCCAAAAGCGAACTGGCAGCGTATTCGGCGTTCAAGCTCGATTCAACAAAGACCAAGTTATCCTCGATGGTGAGGTCACCAGTTACATTCGCATTGCTGATTCAGGCAATCAAGTTCAATACGAGTTTTGCCCTGCGTGCGGCACGACCATGCGCTTACTCTTGTCGGACGCACCAGATTACGCCGTAATTCCGATGGGTTTGTTTAACGATAAAGAATTTGCAGAACCTACGGTCTCTATTTACGAACAACGAAAACACGGCTGGGTAAGCTTTGATTGCACCATGGAACACATTGGTTAAGCACAAACAGCTCCAATCTGAAAAGTTACTTAGCACTCAACCTATCTACTTTCGATACGCTTATTTACGCTCGATACGGACAGAACATTCAACAAAAGTTGAGACTTTATTGAGAATGATCAACCGCGTAATAGCAGAAGTACTTTCGTTCCGCGCCACGAGCGCTATAATCTGCTCCTAACATTTGGTGAGGTTTTATTGTGATTTCCAGACTTCCTCGTTGGGTGGAATATGGCGCGTTTTTGCTTGCTCTTCTCGCAGGCTGCGTCAATGCCGTGGGTCTTCTCGGCTTTCAACATCAAGCGATAACGCATCTTTCCGGAACCGTAACTCAGCTAGGGAACAGCTTACTAACAGGTGTGGACTCAACCATCCACCTGCTCTTTATTGTATTCAGCTTTTTAATAGGCTCCGCGTTTAGCGGATTCTTTATTGAAAGTAGTGCCCTCAAACTTGGCCGCCGTTACGGTGTTGCACTTTGTATTGAAGGCAGCTTGCTACTGTTGAGCTTAGGCTTTTTGGTACAAGGCAATGTATATGGTCAGTACCTCGCTTCTGCTGCTTGTGGTTTGCAGAACGCGATGATCACGACCTTCAGTGGCGCTGTAGTACGAACGACACACATGACCGGCATCATTACCGACCTAGGTATTATGATTGGAGAGAGCTTACGTGGCCGTCAATTTGACCGACGTAAAGCCAAGCTGTTCATCTTTATCTTTTTAGGTTTCTTGTTCGGTGGTACTGCTGGCGCGGCATTGTTTAACGTTTATGAGCTGTATGCGTTGGCCTTCCCTGCGCTTCTGGCATTTGTTATCGCCATCGCATATTGGTGCTACTTGTACCTACTCAATCGTAATCAAACAGCCTAAATCTAATATGACGGTTTAAGCATTCGACTTAAGCCGTCACTCTTATACTCTCCCTACTACCCTTTCTGCTTTGAACGAATCCCTTCGATTGCTCTGATTCAGCTATTTGTTCTTTAATCCCTTAAAAGTTGTGCCACTACTGGGAGAAAACACCGCTTTCGCCTTGAGATCCGAATCACATTTGCTAGGCTTTTTATTGCTTTGGTCACACTGTGCCGTTTAACAAGCTGCTCAGAGGGGCTTGCGTGCTACAATTTTCTAACACGAGCAACAAATTCATATACAAGATTCTGGTTTTGATTCAATTGACCGAAAAAACGGCTGAATAACTAGATGTATTTAATGAATAGTATTGCAAAGGATACAGTTTGCGGGTAATCTCCGCACACTGTGATTAAATACGGATGTTTAGTGAATATTTATGTCATGGAATATGGCGAGTATTGACTAGTAGTAACACGAGACAAAAAATGCATAACAACACCAATGCTGCTGAAGCGCCTAAGGGCAACTTTTGGATGTTCTTCATCCCATCCCTGATCGGTCTTCTACTTTTCATGGCTCCAATCTCTTACGATGGCGGCCTGACAATCCCTGTTGCGGTAATGGCAAAAGTCATTCCTGCGGTTCTTGGCGATACTTTAATTGCGATCGTGACCGCTATTGTTGCTTTCATGGCTATAGCTTCTGTTCTGTGCAAAATTTTCAAGCCAGCAGCAATCCTACGTAACGGTTTCTTGAATGGCCTATTTAATCCTTCTCCACTTTGGTTAATGGTTCGCCTAATTGGTGGCGCAGCTGTACTGATGACTTTCTTCCAAGTGGGCCCAAAAGCGATTTGGGAAGAAAACACTGGTGGCCTTGTGCTTACTGGTCTTCTACCAACACTGTTTGCGGTATTTATTTTTGCAGGCTTATTACTGCCTCTACTGCTTAACTTCGGTCTACTAGAACTGTTCGGTGCACTTCTAAGTAAAGTAATGCGCCCTGTATTCAACCTCCCTGGCCGTAGTGCTATCGACTGTATGGCTTCATGGTTGGGCGATGGTAGTGTTGGTATCCTGCTAACCAGTAAACAGTATGAAAACAACTTCTACACCCAGCGTGAAGCAGCGGTTGTAGGTACGACGTTCTCTGCAGTATCTATTACGTTCAGCTTGGTGGTACTTGCTCAGGTTCAATTAGAGCACCTATTCCTGCCTTTCTACGGCGCAATCTGTTTGGCAGGTGTTATCGCAGCGATCATCATTCCTCGCCTTCCACCATTGAGCTTAAAGAAAGACCGCTACATGGACGGCAGTGAACCTAAGAAAGACGCAGACGCAGTACCTGCAGGTCACACAACTTTCTCTTGGGGTATGGATCTCGCACTAAAACGTGCTGGTCAAGTGACTTCAGTACGCTCAGTGTTTAAAGAAGGCGTACACAACGCAATCGACATGGTCTTTGGCGTACTGCCAGTAGTTATGGGTCTTGGTACTGTTGCGCTGATCATTGCTGAATACACATCGGTATTCGAAATCCTAGGTCAGCCATTTATCCCTTACCTAGAATTGCTACAAATCCCTGAAGCAGCGGCAGCATCTCAAACTATCGTAGTTGGCTTTGCGGACATGTTCATCCCTGCGATCCTAGCAGCATCAATCGACAACGAGATGACTCGCTTCGTGATTGCAGCTATGTCAGTTACTCAGCTTATCTACATGTCAGAAGTGGGCGCACTGCTACTAGGTAGTAAGATTCCAGTAAACATCGTAGAACTGTTCGTTATCTTCATTCTACGTACGCTGATTACGCTACCAGTTATTGCCGGTATAGCTCATTTGATTTTCTAAAATCATGCATCTTACAAAGGCTCCGCTCTGTCGGGGCCTTTTTTGTATCTGCTGACTCGTTTTGCAATTTCCCTCCTGTTTTGTCACATCACCCCTTATGTATTCAGCTTTCGAATAGCCTCACTTTAAACACATAAGTTATAAATATAACTTTAAATTCATTGATTTAAATTGCAGAAAACCAACAACTCAGACTTGTTTCTATAAGGCTCAATGATACTATTCTTATGTTTTTAACAGTTTGATGACGAAGTTCAACAAATTAGATCAATCTCACAACTTTATAAAACAAGCGACTTTTTGTTCTCGTTTCGCCAACAAAAGTCTTAATTAGCCTTCAGGTTTCTGACAAATCTGTCGATAACAAAAATAACAAACACAATAATGTGTTCACTTCTGCCGAATGTGCCCGACAAAAAAGAGGTGCAAGCAGAGTAAACCAGCCGGGAGACTCGAGAGGGAAAAGTATGAAATTCAGACATAAGGTTGTCACCGCCTCTTCTATTTTATTGCTTGTGACTGTGGCATTGCTGTCGACACAACAAGTGATGACCATTCGTTCACAGATCGAAGAAAACATCGACACCAGCGTGAGTGAGATCCTATCCAGTGTGGGGAACACGGTAGAATCCGAAATGAACGCTAAAAAAGAACTCGCTCAATCCATGACCGAGATTCTTGAGATTAACCCTAGCGACCACGATTACGTGAAAGAAGTGCTAGAGAAGCCAATGCCAAAATCAAGCTTCTTGGCCATCGGTTATGCTTACGACAGCAACGGATTCGTGATTGAAAACGATGACGGTTGGGAAGCGGGCCCTGATTACGATCCTCGAGTTCGCCCTTGGTTTGTATCAGCAAAAGCAGAAAACAAACTTGTAGTCACCGATCCTTACGTTGATGTTTCTTCTAAGAAAGTGATCATCTCTATCGGTACGCCAGTGCGCGAAGCTGGCCAGTTCTTAGCAGCCATGTTCTACGATATGGAGCTAACGACCCTTTCTGACTTGGTCAACCAAGTAAACCTATTCGATGCTGGCTACTTGTTCCTAGTGACTGCGGATGGCACAACCATTGCGCACCCAGAAGCAAAATACAACGGCGAGAAGCTTTCAAGCTACCTACCGCAAGTATCACTAACGTCTGGCGCTCAGCACATCGAGATGAATGGCGACAAATATATGGTCAGCCTAACGCACATCGCGAGCGAGAACTGGTATGTGGGCGCGGTTGTAGACGAAAGCATTGCTTATGCTGCAGTAGGTAAGCTGCGTAATAGCGCAATCATCTACTCATTGATTGCCGTTATTGCATCTATCATCGCGCTGACTATCCTTATCCGTACCTTGATGCGCCCTCTTGATGAGCTAAACACAGCGATCCAAGCTGTAGCATCAGGCAAAGGCGATTTGACGCAGCGTTTGGACACCAATACCGATCAAGAATTCTCTGAGCTAGCAAAAGGTTTCAATACCTTTATGGAGAACTTGCAGCATCAAATCATCGAATCGAAGAGCATTTCTGATCAGATCCTAAGTGGTACGCAAATCACCGCTGAAGGCGCTCGTGATTCAGCTTCTGCGATTCAAACTCAGCTGCAAGAACTTGAACAGCTCGCAACCGCAATGCACGAGATGTCAGTGACTGCGACAGAAGTTGCGAACAACGCACAAGGCGCGGCAAGTGCAGCGAAAGAAGCAGACGATGCAACGGTGCAAGGTTCTTCTATCGTGAATGAATCTACAGAGACGATTAACCTGCTTTCAGACAGCATCGATCAAGCGGTTGAAGAAGTACAAGGTCTTGAGTCAGCGACGGCAAATATCGAAACGATTCTAAAAGTAATCAACGACATCGCAGACCAAACCAACCTACTGGCATTGAACGCAGCAATCGAAGCAGCACGTGCAGGTGAATCTGGTCGCGGCTTTGCAGTCGTAGCAGATGAAGTTCGCACTCTGGCGCAACGTACTCAAGAATCCACGACCGAAATCCGCAGCATGATCGAACAGCTTCAATCTGGCGCCTCTTCTGTGGCTAGCGCTATGCACCAAAGTAAAGGCAGTGCAGTAGAAGCGGTAGAGAAAGCAGAACACGCCAATGACGCCCTGCAACGTATTCGCGATGCGATTCAACGTATCTCTGACATGAACTTGCAGATCGCATCAGCAGCAGAAGAACAAAGCTTGGTAGCAGAAGAAATCAACAACAACACAGTTAACATTAAAGATCTGTCGACCCAAGTTGCTGATTCAGCGAACCGCACCAACGATGCAATGCAAGCCCAACATGAAGACGTTCGTAAACAAGACGAGATTCTAAACCGCTTTACGGTCTAACTTCTCCTCTTTAACTCAGAACAAACTTCATCACCCAACAAGTAAAACAGCGAGCCAAAGTGCTCGCTGTTTTTTGTTTGCTTACAAAACCACATGTATATAGCGATCTTTCGAGCGCTTGTAATAAAAGTCATCCACTTTTAGGTAGGTAAAATTGCCAATCTGAATGTAGGTGCTGCGTGGTGGAATGTGTTTGTAATGGTAGTAGTGATGCTTCGGTCGCTTGTGCTTCACCACCACAACTTTTTTGTGTTTATGCTTATGTTTGTGCTTATGATGATGGTGGTGATGCCCGTGATGATGTCCGTGTTTGTGGTGATGTTTAGGGTGTGCCATTACTTCAGCACTGAACATCCCCAAAGAAAGCATCATTCCAACGACTGTGAAAGAAAATCGCTTCGACACTCGGTTCCCCTTTACTTTATAACTTGTTAGTCATCTTAAAGAGAGTAGTCGCAAGCCATGTCAGCCTCTGGCGAGACAGTTTCACCTCAAGGTCAAATATCATCACGATTTATCAGGCAACGGTCAGGCCATACACGCCGCTGATGCAGTCCTCACAATTCTGCACAAAAAAGCCGCTTGCCCAGTTATGGACAAGCGGCTTTCTAAATTCAATTGCTGTTTGTTCGTAAAGTCGATTTATACTGCTTGAGCGAACAGCAAGAAACAGCCGAATAGGAAGATCATGCTCATACCCATCGCACCACCACCAGCTTCGTACACACTGTTGTTTTCTACAGGTACACGACGCACTTTCATGGTCATCGATAGTGGAACAAACACCGCTAGGAATACAAGGATGATACCTGCGTAGCTAAGGATCGCTAAGAAGTGCTCTGGAGCAAATACCGCGCCAAGCAACGGCAGAATAAACGTCGTCACGAATACCACTGGCTTACTTGCTTTTAGCAGGTCTGCATTTTGGTCGTAAAGCGCCATTGCTACACCCAAGAAAGACGTCAGCAGGGCCAAGCCAGTAAACATAGACAGAATGAACTCAAGACCGGTGTACTGTTGACCGAGAACAGAGATCAACTCAGACACGTTTGAGAACTGGATAAGTTCGTGTGGTGGCAAGTTACCCACGACTGCAAACAACCATAGTAGGTAACACACAAGTGGAATCGTCGAGCCCACAATGATCATGTTGCGCAGTTGGTTTTTACTCGCTTCTTTGTTGTAAGTCACCAAAGAAGGAATCACGACCATGAAGCCAAAGCTTGTGAAAAGAACTGAGCTTTGCTTGATCAGTGCCATTTTGTCGGCGTTCACTACTTCACTTAGACCTTCAAACGATACGTTTGGAGCAAGGGAGAAAAGCGTCAGAATCAGAGCGACAATCATACCGATAAACAAGCCACGGTTGAGTTTATCAACGACACCTGTACCTGCTGATACAATAAGACCGACAAGAACAGTAAAGCCAACTTGGCTCGAAATAGTAGAAACAGGAATGCCCATTGATGCAGTGACTTTCTGTACAAGATCGCCAGCACCAATGATGTAAGCCATTAACAAACACACAAGTAAGGCGTAAAGAAGACCATTCGTTACAAACTGACCGCCTTTACCAAGGGTTTCACGAGCAATCGCGTTCATGCTAACGCCACCACCTACTTTACAGCTTGCTTCCAACAGAAGAAGTGCAGCGTAAGTTGTCCCCGCCCAGATGAACAGCATAAGAAGAGTGCCCCAAAGGAGGCCGAATTGAGCAAGCACCATTGGTATAGCAAGCATACCAGCGCCAAGAGCAGTACCTGCAACGATCAGGGAGCTGCCGACAAGTTTTAGGTTCACGGTTAATACCTCTAAATTTAATCCGTTTTAGTTATCACTTATCGCGGTTTTGGTTAGAAACGCGATCAACAGAAATGTCCCCGCCTTACGTCACTGAAATTCAGATCACAAAAAACAACACACGCAGGTTCGACTCTGCAAGCGCATTTGTGTGTAAGGGGAATCATTTCCGAGCAGAGTTTTGATTCACGGAACGTCTTATTTTGGGTTCGAAGCAAAATCAGCACATCCTTTTTCGTCAATCCCATTCTCTGCTAAATGGATTTGGTTCGAGAGGATTGTAAGGCATAAATAGGACGATTGAAAAGCAAAAGCTCCATCTTATAGCCATATATTTTAACAACTATCGGTAATTGCAACGGATATGTTGCAAAATAGCTTGTTATTTAGCCTTTTATTGTCTTGGCGAATGAAACTTGAGCGTTCAAACTCATTTTTTGAGGTGTACATGAAAATGTACACTTTGTTGGAAGGCATTAGAATCGCAGAACATAGCCTAGATTCAGCAATATCGTTATTATTCGCTACATACTGGCACGATTCGGTTCACATACCTCCAAACACTGATTTACGGTTCGAAGCTTTTGGTAAATGAGTGTTCTGAATGCTGGGAGTGGTTCCCCAGCATTTATATCCTTTCTATTAGATTCCTTTATGTCCCCTAAGCACAATTGATGATTTTGCGCACATATCCGCTTACCTACTATGTCGTCTAAGAATCAGAGTTCGTTATCCAACGCATCAATAATGTATGTCATGGCTGCAATGCCCATATCCGCCACTGAACGCTCCATCGGACTCAGGTTCTCATAGGTTTGCTCCAATTCTGCTTGCTCAATATAACCTCGATGCAAGAAGAGCTCTTTGTACTTCATTAGTCGTTTCTGCGATTCACGTGTGAGCCAGGTTACGTCCAATCGAATATCGCAGCTGCGATTACGAATCTCAGCAAGCAGTTGTTCTAAAACGCATTGCATTTTGCGAATACCTACCTTGCCAGAAATTGATTTATAAATCTGATGTTTTTCCATTTTCTGAAACTAACTGAAATTACGTAAATTTTTTGTGGAACGTCATTCTTATCGCTATATCAATTTGGGTAAATACGGGGTGGTTAAACTGGTCCGTTTATTGCGTGCTTCAGGACAAAACTGTCCTTTAAGGAGCTCTTATGCATGTAGACCCATTGATTGAAGTGCTGATTACTCGACGAAAAGAGAAAGGGATGTCGCGTGAACAAATGGCAAAAGTTGCGGGGATGAGCGAAAAAACCTATCAGAGAATAGAGAGAGGCGAGTCGGATTTGAAACTATCCCAATACCGTTCGATTTTACGAACTCTCAACTTAACGGATCTGGATATTGCTCTGGATGCAAGAGGTGTCAGTAATATCTCATCAGAAGATGTTGCCTCTGCAGCAAGGTTACTGTCTCCAGAAGCACAATCTTTACTGACCAAGCTAATTTTTTTGGTGCTAGAGCAACAGAAAAACGATAACAAAAAGTAGTGCTCTAGACTCAGGCCCTTAACAAAGCTAAGGTGAACTAAACTTAAAGATTAGAGCTTCGGTACTCCAACCATGGGGAAAAGCCTTATGAGAAGCATCTGGGTCATGATCACCGCCATTCTCTGCTTGCTGGGAGCAACAAGTCTGTCTGCACAACCGCAAGTGAAACCCGCGGTAAAGCCGATCACGCAGCCGGGCAATAAACACGATTTGCGACCAGTTAATCGCCCTCATAGGCCCATCAAGCCACCCCACTATAATCGGCCACCTTATTACCGTCCGCCCTACTACAGACCACCCTATTACCATCGACCACCTTACGTCGTTAGGCCGCCGCGTTATCATTCGTCGTTTATCTATGTGAGACCGGGGTATTGGTATCCACCCTATCGCGGACGTTATTACTATTATCATAGCGATCTCGTTGGCATAGCGACCTTCGCCATCTTTGCCGGCATCACCTATGCAATCGTTCAAGACTCGTATTACCGCAGGAATGGAGACCGCTATGATTACGTCCGTTACCCGCCAAGTGGTAACTACACGATTGTGAATGGAAACACCATCACGACGTCTTCTTCAACGTCGTCAAACTATGCGTCATCGTCAGGGCAAATTGTGTCTTCTTCGCCAAGTTCGAACGCGCCGCGAGTCACCCACGTTGTTCCGGCGACAAAACCTGAGCCTAGCCCTTACAAACTTGGAGAGATCGTAGATTCACTGCCTCACACGAAAGAAACGGTCGTCGTAGACGGACAGAGCTATTTCAAATACAAAAATACTTGGTTTGCGCCACTCAGAGCCGAGCGTAAGTTTGTTGTGGTGGAATCACCGTTGTAGTGCTTTATGTGTCCCCCTAAACGAACTAAACCCGCATTCCACGGGTTTATGTTTGTTTGTAGATAGCCGTTTGAGTCGCTCGCTTTTCAATAGAGCGCTTCGAACTCTGGAATCCTCGCTTTACCTCTCAGTAATAAGAAGTTCAGAAATAGGCTCGTCGATGTAGTGAGTATCTTCTCTTCTTCCACACCATGTTTTTCCAGCAAAGCAATCGCCAAGTCTAACTTAGAGATCTCTTCACAGAAGTGAGCATCCGACCCTGTGCTGAAGTAAACGCCAATCTCTTTGCCCAGTTCGACAATGCGATCACAACGGGAATCACTGCCCTTGCGGCTTTTGCCTGTCAACGATGTATTGTTCACTTCAATTGCAACATTGTACTCTTTAGCACAGCGCAGCACCTGCTCCATATCGAATGGATAATTTGGGTTACCTAGGTGACCAAGAACATCCACTCTGCCGCTTTTAATCGCATTTATCAGGGCGGTGGTATGCTCAGCTTCGATTGCGGGCTTGAATACGGGTTCATGAAAACTCGCAATCACCCAGTCAAGATGTTGGTCAGAGGAAGGTGGTAAGTCTATCTCCCCTTTCACATTCAGCGTGTTGGCTTCGACGCCACGAAGAATACCTACATCGTGTAAAAAGCGGGGCAAAATTCTTTGATTGTTGAAATACCAGTAGTGAGGGGCTCCTGGCATCTCGGGAGCATGATCGGTGGTACAAAGAAGTTTTAGCCCCTTATTCTTGGCAGACAAAGCGTTCTCTAAAATGGTGCTGTAAGCGTGTCCACTGGCAATAGTATGGGTGTGGCTATCAATCACGATATCCATGGTGACCTCCTGAGATTGTGGACGAACTATCGAATTTCGAACGAACCGTTTTGATTAAGAAACAACGATAAGTCTGCAGGAATCGAATGATTCAATACTTTATCAACGTTGACCGCATCCGAACGCAAGTAGAACTCCAAGGCGACTTCTGGGTCTGTGCCACCACGAATCTTACGATTGACTAAACGCTCTTGTAGAAACTCCGCTTGAGTATCAATAAACACCGTAAAATCAGCCAAGCGATGCAGTTCTTTCCATACCGGTTCATCTAGCAACAACCAGTTGCCCTCGACGACGACAATATTACGGTTAACCTGAATGGCATCATCAACCGGATCATGTAAGTTGCGGTCGTAGTAAGGCCATTTGCTGTCTTTCACTTTAAGCTGTTTCAGCTTATCGATAAGCTCAATGAGATTGAACGTCTCGTAAGAGCCTTTAATGCTGCGCAGAGGAACAATTTCACCATTACGTTCAATGGTGTTGCTGTCGAGGATTTCGTTCGGGTAGTGAAAACCATCAAAAGGCAGAACCTGAAGTGGCTCTTGGTTTTCATCTTGTTCAGAGAGGTGTTCCCAGAACGCAGCTAGGGTCGACTTACCGCTGCCCGGAGGGGCACACAAGAACACAACAATGCGTTCCTGCTTCTCATGATAAAGACGGGTAAATTTTTCGATAAGAGGTTGATGGATTCGCTTTACGTCGGCATCGGGAAAGGTAGCTTCGGTTTCAAAACCACTGACGTTTAAATTCACTTTCATGGTGAACCCTTATTGATTGATCTCCCCTTCGATTCTTTCTATCAACATTTCACATGACAGCTTCAACACTGTTTTGATGAGAGATTCGTATCTCATTTGCGAAAAGGACTCAAACGAAGAGAACTTAAGCTGATTGATCGACTCAAGATAAAAGCTGTCTTGCTGAGAAGAGAGTACCGCTTGGTTTTTGATGAAGTCGTAAATCACGTCATCCGCAAATTCAACTTTCTCCGGTTGGCTAACCACGTACTCCAAGACCTGATCGTACAACCCGATATCGGCGTAAGTTTCCAAAGAGATTTTGCCCATCGCAAACATCAGCTTCGATACCACATCGGTCGTCACCAACGGACCATCTTCTTTCAATAAAGGATCCACAGCATATTCCTTCACTAGATCGTCTTGGACGAACACGCTCGGAAGTAGTGCTTTTAACTTGAGGTTAATTATTTTGTTAGAAACCTGAAGAAACGCAGTCGCATTTTCGCACTCGTCCAGTTTCTCCAGTAATTCGTCTTCACGTGACAACGTATTATGACCTCTCCATTATGTGGCAGCGCAAAGGCTACCACACAAATTCGTTGCAACTAAACCGTTAAGCTCACGTCATAAAACTCAAGTAACGCTTTTTCTGCATGTGCGTTCCACACATAGTTATTCGCGTTCAAAATTGCGTCTAATTCGGCGAAGAATGGGTCTTGGTCTGCCAACGATAGGAAATCATCAATCGCGGTCAATGGCAGGTCGATGTGTGGGTAAATCAACTTCTTACCACCCGGAATATCCAGTTGATTCAGAATCGTATGTGGCGCAGCTTGCAGACCACCAACGTGGGTGATCATGAACGATGGATTGATCTTACCTTGTGAAGACAAGTCGATAGATTCCACCATATCACCGGTCGAGCCACCAGATGTGCCAACAATGTGCGTTGATTCGTAATGCACGTTGTAGAAGTTAAACGGTACTTTGAATTTTTTATCGGTAGGGCCTGCGAAGAAGTTCAAGCAGCCATCGTTGCCCAACAGCTCATCGGCTTGTTCTAGCACCTGCGATACCGCTGCATACACCATCACGTCGTCGTAGCCTTTGCCATCGTTCAGCGCTTTCAGATAAGTCACAGGATCATCGACTTGAGCTGTATTGACGTAATGCAGTTCGACGCCTTGTTCTTTTGCTTTTTCAACCGGGATTAAGCACTCTGCTCGGTCTAAGCGCGCAGCGTCGATGTCTGTCACCACAATCAGTTTTGGCTTCACAGGTCCGTTAATCGCGTAGTCAATCGCGCCAATGCCCATTGGGCCAGCACACGCAAGTAGCGCTAATGCTCCGCCCTCTTTGATGCCCATATCGTGCTCGTACACGTATTGCGTAGTGTGGTAACTCGCATGGTAAGCACCGATGACGCATGACATTGGCTCAGCCAAAGACGCATCTGCAAAGTAGTCACCGTGGTAAGGCAGTACACAGCCTAAGTCGATAGCAATTTTAGGAATGATGGAATACGTTGCGTTGCCGCCAAAGGTTTCGTAGCTGTAACCCGCCGAGTAACCAGTAGGCAAACCCATTGCTGGTTGTAGAACAAAGTAATCGCCTGCTTTGTATTGGTCTTTTAGGTTCTCACCGACTTCAACAATCACACCTGCGTATTCATGACCCGTCATCACTGGCACTTCATCGATGTTCTCAGGTACGCGTTTGTGTTTACTACCTAACAATGCCGCTTTGTAAGTGGACAGGCAAATGCTGTTTGAAATGTTTTTAACCAGAAGTTCATCGGCTGAAATGCTTGGCAAATCAAAGGTTCTTAGTTGAACGTCTTTCTCGCCACAGATAACCGCTGCCGTTGTTTGTACCATGATTTCTCTCCTAAATGGGGCGGTAGGTGCCACCCCATACTGCATTGTTAGGCTGGTTGCTCAGTCGCGACCGCTTGTTGCTTAATCGTATCCATCAGCTCATTGAGCGCTGGGTCATTGAGGAAGTTCTTAATCGTTACCACCGGCAAGCCTGTTGCTTTAATGGCTCGACTTTCTAAGCTTTCGTGTGTCACGACAATGTCGGCTTCACTTGGGACTTTTTCGATGGCGAAGTTCTTCACTTCAATATCAATCCCGGCTTGAACTAACTTGCGTTTGAAGGTTGAAGCACCCATCGCACTTGAGCCCATACCCGCATCACAAGCGAATGCGACAAATGCAATTGGTTTGTTTACTTCTTGTGTTGCAGCAGCAACTGGTTTGATTGTGCCTTCCGCTTTCATGTCTTTCATATCAGAGACAGACTGTTCAAACTCGTCTTCTTTGTCTTCTGCTTTGCTCATCTTCAGAATCGCACTTGCGACAAGGAACGAAACAATCGTTGCAGTTGTGACGCCTGCGATGGTCGCTAGGAAGCTGCCTTTCGGAGTCAGTGCTAGGTAAGAGAAGATTGAACCTGGACTTGGACCTGCAACCAAACCTGCATCAAGTAAGTTAAAGGTTGCGATACCTGTCGCTGCACCCGCAATCATTGCCAAGATCATGATTGGCTTCATTAACACGTACGGGAAGTACAGCTCATGAATACCACCGAAGAAGTGAATGATGATGGCACTTGGCGCAGAACGTTTGGACAGACCCTGACCAAACTTCGCGTAAGCCAGCAGCATACCAAGACCCGGACCTGGGTTAGATGCCACCATAAAGAAGATTGATTTACCTGTTTCAGCGGCCGCTTGCAGACCTAGTGGGTAATAAATACCTTGGTCGATGGCGTTGTTGAGGAACAGCACTTTCGCCGGCTCGTTGATGATCGCAAGCAGAGGAAGGAATCCCGTCGCCACCAAAGCTTCGATGCCTGATTTCACAAACAAGTTTGCCGCTGTTACTGCAGGACCAACAATCTCGTAGGCGAACAGACACAGGATCATGCCCACAATACCTAGTGAGAAGTTGTTCACCACCATCTCAAAACCAGAAGGAATACGGTGTTGGATTCGCTTATCCATTTGCACCACAACCCAAGCACTGAGTGGGCCCATGATCATTGCGCCAACAAACATTGGGATGTCCGCACCAACGATAACCCCCATGGTACCGATGGCACCGGCTACCGCGCCGCGTTTATCACCAACAATTTGACCGCCGGTATAACCGATTAACAGTGGTAATAAGTAAGTGATCATTGGACCAACAAGTTCCCCAAACGCTTCGTTTGGCATCCAACCTGTTGGGATAAAGAGTGCAGTAATAAAGCCCCAAGCGATGAAGGCTCCGATATTTGGCAGCACCATGGCGGTCAAATGACCCCCGAATGCTTGCACATTAGCTCGCATGTTTGCTTTCACGTTATGTTCCTTTTAGTATGCTTTTATTATGTCTAGCACTTGTTCCTTAGATGAAGCTTGTGCCAGTTTTGCAATGTTCTCTTCGTCCACAAACATCTCGCTCAGCGCTTGAATCACCTCAATGTGGGTATCAGAGTCTTTTGCAGCTAGGGTAATTAGAATGTTGGCAGGACCAAGGTCCGAACCAAAATCAACTGGTGAAGGGAAAATATGAATGCCCAAGCCCGTTTTTAGGACACCGGTTTCTGGGCGAGCATGTGGCATCGCCAGTCCAGGGCACAACACATAGTAAGGACCATTTTCTTCGGTCGATTGGATGATGGCATCCGCGTATTGCTGAGAAACATAACCTTTGTCTTCTAGGTATTGCGTTGTCTTTTTAACTGCGTCTTGCCATTGGTAAGCGCGGTCATTAATAACATCTACTAGTTCGTGGTCGATTAATTCATACAGCATTTTTAAACCCTATCAACAGTTCGGTATCGATGGGTTAATTATCAATAAGAGTCGTAGAACCGCGCAAGCACGCCTCTTTTGTGCAACAAATCACAATTAAATGGCTGTCAATTTGTTTTAATGAACGTAGCTCAAAAATAGATGAAGAAAGTTAGCAACAAATTTTCTTTCAGCAACATGTCAATAGGCATAATTTGAACCTCCGCACCTATCCAAACATTTCTAGAAATTCGCAATAATATATCTTGATCACATTACGACTCTTGACTCGCCATTTATCGTGATTAAATTCAAACTTCATTTTCCACTAATTCGGCGCTAGTGAGTTTCAAACAGGGATAATCATCACACTTGTTTGTTAAAAGAAATCGAAACGTTGCTTAGTTTCAGCATAGAGCGAACAGAAGGCCGGAAGAGTAAAGACACAAAAAACCCGCCGAGTGGCGGGTTTAAAATGAAATGCGTAGTATCGCGCTTACGACTTATGACGTTTTGCCACCAGCGTAAACTTGTAGTCAGTCGATTTAAAGTAGTTGCGGCTATATTCAAACACCACATCTCCTTGTAAGAAACCACGCGTGCGCTTTTCAATGATCGGCTCGGCCGGATCAATATCTAGCAACTCTGCAATGTCTTGCGGTGGCAATACCGGGATGATTTCTTGCTCACTGCGATCAATCACCATGCCCTTCTCTTTCTCGATAAAGTGGTACTTAGAACCTTGCATCACTTGGTAGGTGAGGTCTGGGAACATGTCTGTCGGCAGCCAAGTTTCTTCTACCGTGATTGGGTTGTCATCAAGGTAACGAACACGTTTCACGTAAAAGACTTTGTCATCTTCATTAATGTTCAGCGCATCAGCCATCGTGAGCGATGCTTTGGTAATCTCGAACGCGACCACATCACTGTGCGTCACTGCATTTAGGTGCGCCCACTTCTCTGCAAAGCTGGTCTGCTGGTAAATGTCGTAGTTAACCTTGTTCTCTTTCACATAGGTACCACTACCTTGCACACTCTCCAGTTCACCATTTTCAATCAGCAATTTTAACGCTTGGCGAACCGTGACTCGGCTACAAGAAAATTCTTCGCGTAACTGAGCTTCGGTAGGAAGAGCGGTTCCTACTTTGTATTCGCCATCGCTGATCTTCTCGCGAATCGCATCCGCAATCTGGCGATACATTGGCAGTCTTGCCATGTTTACCTCTATAAAAACAATACAAATGACCATTCAAGTGAACTTGTTTGAGACAACTCAAGAACCGAGCACACTGGAGTGAACTATCATTGCAAGAAAGACTTGGTTTATGGGCTCTATAATACGAATTCAGGTCAACATGACAAGCACTTGTTCGAATATCGGCATACAAAAACAAGCCAAAACAATACAACAATAATACATATTTTAATTCAACTGCGATCCTGGTCACGGATCATTTGTATTTAAAAGGTATTATTCACATCATTGTTGAATGCACAACAATGTCGAATGTGACAATGGGACAAAAGTTATGAAATTAACCTCTCTTACAAACCCATCGCTGATAAACCTACAAACGACGTTCGAAAGTCGTGACGCAGCGATTCGTGCACTTGCCGACCAGCTAGACCAGCAAGGCAAACTGCATAACAAGGAAGAATACCTACAAGCAGTGTTTGCTCGTGAAGAGCAAGGCCCGACGGCGCTAGGCGAAGGCTTGGCAGTACCGCACGGTAAGACAGATGCAGTAAAAGAGGCGGCATTTGCCGTAGCCACACTAAAACAAGACTTAAAGTGGCAAGGTCTGGATGAAGACGAAGACGTAAACCTGATCTTCCTAATCGCAATTCCAAATGCGGAAGCAGGTTCAACACACATGCACCTGCTGACCGAACTGACCACAACGCTAGTGGATGACGATGTTCGTGAAGTAGTGTTAAATGCTACAAATGTAGAACAAATTTTCGCTTTGCTTGATGGTCAAGCAGAGCAAGAAGAAAAACAAGACCAATTAGATACAAATGCACCAACCATCGTTTGTGTGACGGCTTGCCCTGCGGGTATTGCGCACACTTACATGGCAGCAGAATACCTAGAGAAGACAGGTAAGAAGCTGGGTTACAACGTGCATGTTGAAAAGCAAGGCGCAAACGGGATTGAAGATCGTCTGACTGCTGAACAGCTCAACAGTGCAACTGCGGTCGTCTTCGCGGCTGAAGTGGCAATCAAAGAGTTAGAGCGTTTTGACGGTATTCCTCGTGTAGAAGTGCCAGTTGCTGAGCCAATCAAGCACTCTGAGCGCATTCTTAACGAAGCGGTTGAAGCAGGTAAAGCAGGTCGAAGCGCTGGTGCTGCAGTTGCAACCAACGACAAACCGAAGAAACTACCACTTAAAACTGAACTAAAACAAGCACTTCTATCAGGTATCTCTTACGCAGTTCCTCTTATCGTTGCTGGCGGTACCGTACTTGCTGTTGCCGTGCTATTGGCACAAATGTTCAACCTACAAGATTTGTATGCAGAAGAAGGCTCTTGGCTGTGGATGTACCGCAAGCTAGGTGGTGGTCTACTGGGTACATTGATGGTTCCTGTACTGGCGGCATACACCGCTTACTCATTGGCAGATAAACCAGCGCTTGGTCCAGGCTTTGCCGCAGGTATTGCAGCAAACCTTATCGGCTCTGGCTTCCTTGGTGGTGTTGTCGGTGGCTTGATTGCCGGTTACGTCATGCGTTGGGTAAAAGAAAACGTACGTCTAAACCCTGCGTTCAATGGCTTCCTAACTTTCTACCTATACCCGGTTATCGGTACTTTGGTTGCTGGCTCATTGATGCTGTTCGTTATCGGTAAACCTGTTGCTTGGCTAAACCAAGGTTTGACGGATTGGCTAAACGGCATGTCTGGCACCAACGCCCTACTTCTAGGCGCAGTAATTGGTTTATTCGTATCGTTCGACCTTGGTGGTCCAGTTAACAAAGCCGCTTACGCATTCTGTCTGGGTGCAATGGCGAACGGTGTTTACGGCCCATACGCTATCTTCGGTTCGGTGAAAATGGTCTCTGCGTTCACAGTAACGGCTTCAACCATGCTTGCACCTCGCCTGTTCAAAGACTTCGAAATCGAGACGGGTAAATCAACTTGGTTGCTTGGTCTAGCGGGCATCACTGAAGGTGCGATTCCGATGGCTATCGAAGACCCAATCCGCGTTATTGGCTCATTCCTACTTGGCTCTGTCGTAACAGGCGCAATGGTAGGTGCTGCTGGCGTAGGTCTATCGACTCCGGGGGCAGGTATCTTCTCAATCTTCCTACTACACGATGCAGGTCTAGGCGCATTCACTGCTGCGGCAATCTGGTTTGGCGCTGCGCTGATTGGTGCAACTATCTCGACCATCACTCTCATCATGTGGCGAGCACACGCAGTAAAAAAGGGCAAATTTGTCACTGAGGCTGCTGCTCAACATTAATTCGAATTATTTATACCCAAGTAACTTCAAGCTGCTTGGTTCAGCGAGAATGACTTGGTTTGTAGACGCGGCGGCGATTTGAAGGTCTAGTGGGTCTAAATCAAAAATCGGCAACAAAGTATACATGCCAAGGCAACTCGCCCTTTGGGAGCGTGTCATTGACCCGATTTCTGCTTCAAACAATTTGGAAATAGAGAGCTATTACACTGCATTGTTTTCCTTGAACTCGAATCAATGACAACGCTCTGAATCCTGCAGTTTGAAATCACTTGGGTATATAGATTCGCTCAACACAAACTTTGGGCGTGGGATTTCTGCGCCCTAAATATTCGTCGGCAAGCATAAATGCCGCAAAAACGAATAGAAAACAATCAAATTTAAAACAAATTAACGGCAATTATTGCCTAAGACGGTAAAAGTTATGACTACATCTCGCGTTCATATTACTCCTCACATGCACTGGGATCGTGAATGGTACTTCACTACAGAAGAGTCTCGCATTCTGCTAGTGAACAACATGGAAGAAATCATGACTCGTCTGGAAAACGATCCAGACTACAAATACTATGTTCTAGACGGTCAAACCGCAGTTCTGGAAGATTACTTCGCAATCAAGCCAGAAAACAAAGAGCGCGTACGTGAGCTAGTACAAGCAGGCAAACTGATTGTTGGCCCTTGGTACTCTCAAACGGATACGATGCAAGTATCTGGTGAATCTATCGTACGTAACATGCTTTACGGATTGCGCGACTGTCTAGCGCTAGGCGAGCCAATGAAGATTGGTTACCTACCAGATTCGTTCTCTATGAGCTCTCAGCTACCAGCTATCTACAACGGTTTTGGCATCAATCGCGCGATATTCTGGCGTGGTTGTTCAGAGCGTCACGGCACAGATAAAACCGAGTTTTTGTGGCAATCAAACGATGGCAGCGAAGTCTCTGCGCAGGTACTGCCACTGGGCTACGCGATTGGTAAATACCTACCGCAAGACGAAGAAGGTCTGCGCGCACGTCTAGATAAGTACTTCCCAGTGCTTGAAAAACCGTCGGTAACTAAAGACATCTTACTACCAAACGGTCACGACCAAATGCCTATCCAAAAAGACATCTTCGAGGTGATGGATAAGCTACGTGAAATCTACCCATACAAAGAATTCAAAATGAGCCGCTTTGAAGAAGTGTTCGAGCGTATTGAGGCCGAGCGCGATCAGCTTGATACCATCAAAGGCGAGTTCAACGACGGTAAATACATGCGTGTTCACCGTACTATTTCTTCAACGCGTATGGACATCAAACTGATCCACGCAGAAGTAGAAAACAAGATCGTAAACATTCTTGAGCCACTGGCGTCTATCGCATGGACACTAGGTTTCGAATACCACCACGGTCTAATCGAGAAGATGTGGAAAGAGAGCATGAAGAACCACGCTCACGACTCGATTGGCTGCTGCTGTTCAGACAAAGTACACGCAGAGATCTTGAACCGTTACATCCTTGCTGACGACATGGCGACCAACCTGATCAACTTCTACAAACGTAAGATTGTTGACCACATGCCTGCACGCGAAGGTTGCGACAAGCTAGCACTATTCAACCTATCGCCATACGCTCGTGAAGAAGTGGTAAACACCACCATCACTATCCGTGCAGAACAGTTCAACTTGTTTGATGAAAACGGCACGCCAGTTGAGTACTTCATCCAAGATCAACGCGTAATCGATCCAGGTAAGATTGACCGTCAAATCGTTCACTACGGTAACTACGACCCGTTCATCGAATACGATATTCAAATCAAGCACACTGTGCCAGCGATGGGCTTCACTACCCTACACATTCAAGCGAATGAGAAAGGCACGCAAAAAGTGGCTGAGCAGAAAGCTTTCTCATATGAAAATAGCCTGCTAGAGAACGAATTCTACCGAATCAACGTAAACGCAAACGGCACTCTGAACATCTTCGACAAAGAGACAGAGCACCTTTACGAACAAGCGCTGCGCATTGAAGACGGCTCTGACGATGGCGACGAATACGACTACTCACCTTCGCGTAAAGAGTGGCTACTGTACTCAGACGAATTCGATGCACAAGTGAATGTGAAGCACGAAGGTTTCCAATCTGTGGCAACCATCAAACTGCGCATGAACTTGCCTGAGAACCTACAGCAACGTGAAGAGCGCACAGGTCAAAACGGTTACCTAGACGTGAACTGCCAAGTGGTTCTAAAACAAGGTACACGCCGTATTGAAGTTCGCATGGAGCTGGACAACCAAGCTGACGACCACCGCGTTCGCGTATTGGTACCAACGCCGTTTGTGTCTGAAACCGTAGTAGCGGACAACCAGTTCGGTTTGATCACTCGTCCAACGAACGATCCAGAAATGGCGAACTGGGAAGCAGACGGCTGGAAAGAAGCACCAGTGCCGGTTTACCAGCTAATGAACTTTGCTGCGGTTGAGAACGCACAAGGTGGTATGGCGTTGATGAGCAACGGTCTGCGTGAGTTTGAAGTGATTTCAAGCCAAGGCAATGAAGAGCGTGACACATTCGCCCTAACCCTTCTGCGTGGTATCGGCGTGTTGGGTAAAGAAGAGTTGTTGCTTCGTCCGGGTCGTCCATCTGGTATCAAGATCCCGACGCCAGATTCACAAGTACGCGGCAAGATCGTTTGTGAGTTCGCACTGTTTGGTTTCGCGGGCAACCACATCGAAGCAAACGTAATGGCAGCGGCGCGTGACAACGTGACTCCAATCCAGTGCTACAACAAGATCCCTTACAACGCGATGAAGCTGAACGTAGGCGAGCAAAATTTACCGCTAACGCACAGCTTACTAAACAAATCGCTAGAAGGCGCAGTACTGAGCGTACTGAAGAAGGCGGAAGACGAGGATGCACTCATTCTGCGCGTCTACAACCCATCAGAGAGCGAAGTGATTAACGACACCGTGGCGTTTACTTCAGAAGTAACGTCATGGAAAGAAACACAGCTAGACGAGAAAGTGCTACCAAATGAAGTGGACACTGCATCGTTCGGCGCGCTGAAACCGTGTCAGGTTAAGTCTTTCCAAGTGAAGTTCTAATCCGGTTCTCAGGATAAGGTCATCAACTAGATAACCCGTCCAAACCGACTCAGGCTTGCTCTCATCGTGGAGCAAGCCTCTCCTCTTCTTTCGTTCCAATCAAGAGAATATCGCCATGCAACACGCTCTATTCAAACTGGACAATGTGATTCAAAACTACGCTTGGGGCAGCCACACCTCGATTCATGATTTATTCGGCATCGACAATCCAGCGAACGAGCCACAAGCAGAAATCTGGATGGGAGCTCATCCAAACGGCTGTTCAAAGCTTGCTGACACCAAACAACTGTTGTCAGAAGTCATCAACCAAAACAAAACGCAATCGCTGGGTGATTACACCGCTGCACGTTTTGGTGAACTGCCATTCCTATTTAAAGTGCTTGCCGCTGAAACACCGCTGTCTATCCAAGTGCACCCTAGTAAGCACAAAGCGGAAATTGGCTTCGCTCGTGAAAACGAGCAAGGCATTCCACTTAATGCTGCCAACCGTAACTACAAAGATCCAAACCATAAACCGGAGTTGGTTTACGCGCTGACGTTTTACAAAGCGATGAACGGCTTCCGTCCAATTGAGCAGATCTTATCTCTGTTTGAGCAAGCGAACATCTCTGCTCTAGAGACAGAAATCAACGCACTGAAAACCACACCAAACAGTGAAGGTCTCAAAGTGTTCTTCTCAGCAATTATGTCGTTAGAAGGCGAGCGCAAACAGCAGGCTTTGAATGAGCTTTACGCAAGCCTAGAGCGCCCTGCAAAAACCGCTATGGCACGAGAAGCTTATGGCTATATTCAAGACTTCCGTCAGCATTACGCGGACGATATTGGTCTGTTTTCGCCATTGATGTTGAACACGATTGAACTGGCTCCGGGCGAAGCGATGTTCCTCCATGCTGAAACGCCACACGCATACGTTCAAGGGACAGGTTTGGAGATCATGGCGAACTCAGACAACGTGTTGCGCGCTGGCTTAACACCTAAGTACATCGACGTTCCTGAGCTTATCGACAACACCATCTTCAACGCGATTGACCCAGAGCAGATCAAGCTCGCGCCAGTACATAAACAAGGCAAGCTTAGTTACCCAATTCCGGTGGATGATTTCGGTTTTGAAGTGATGGCTGTTGAAGGTACAGCAACGACTCAATTCGTGCGTAGCGCAGAGATTTTGTTTTGTATCGAAGGGGAAATCTCGGTTTCTAGCCAAGACGAGCACATCACACTGAAAGCGGGTGAATCGGTATTCGTCTGCAGCAACTCAGTAAAGTACGTTTGCCAAGGTCATGGCACCTTAGCTCGCGCCTTTAACTGATTGGCAAAATGAACTGACAGCTTATTGGATAGCAGCTTTCTGTTATCCAGTAAGCACGCTCCTAACCTAGGTTTGCGCTGATTTTGTCAGTGGTCAGCAGTCACGCTCCAATTCGATGACGCTTTTCGAAGACGAGCAGGCATTTACCGTTGATATTCGTGGTCAACTCCATCATTTTGACCATCCCCACCAATGTCTAGCGAAGAGCATTGGTGGGATTTTTTGTTTACAGCGCTTTTAATACTTCCATCGCAAGTGCTTCATCGTCTTGCTCAGCCAACCCACTGATACCAATTGCACCAACGACTTTCCCCTCTTGTTCTACAGGTACACCGCCCATAAAGCCCGTGATCTTTGGATCAGTCCAATAGCTCAACTGCTTACCCGTCTCACGAGCCCAAGCGCCCAGATTTCCACTAGGCTGACGGTCTCTAGCCGAGGTGTAGGCTTTATTTTGTGCCAACAAACCTGCTTGCACACTCACATCATCCATTCGGGCAAAACCGAGCAATTCGCCATGCGTATCAACCACGGCAACCGCAATGTTTTGCTTGCGAGTAGCAGCAATTTCCAATGCCGTTTGAATCAGAGTTTGAACTTGTACATATTTCATTTTTCTCTCCTAAGGAATCTCATGGCCAAGGGTTTTCTCCAACAATCCATACCAATGGCTGCGCGACAGCGTGACGTTCTCTACTTGAGCACAAGCACGAATACGTTGTGGGTTTGCAGTACCAATAACAGGCTGAATTTGGTTTGGATGACGCGTCAGGAAGGCTAAAACAATCGCCTCAGACGATACGCCATATTCAGCTGCAAGCACCATCACCATCTCCGCCGTCTGTCTGGTGTTGTGATCATCAGAATGTAAGCCACGCTCTGAGAATCTTCCCTGCGCCATACTGCCCCACGCTTGCAATTGGATATTGTGCTTACGAGCATGTTCCAGTGTTCCCGCAACGTAGTCAGATGCAGACGAAGGAAGCCCCATGCCCTGCTTGATGAATTCAGACTTAGCCAGACTCATTTCCAACTGGTTCGCCACGATAACTTCACCCGTGGCTTGTTGGAGAAGATCAATTTAAGCACTGTTCATGTTAGAGACACCAAGGTGGTTAACTTTGCCAGCTTGTTTCAGTGCTTGGAGCGCTGTGCCAAGTTCTTCAAATTCAACCAAAGGATCAGGACGATGCAGCATCAAAACATCAAGATTCTCCACGCCAAGGCGCTCAAGAATGCCCTCAACAGAAGCCGTCACCCATTTAGCAGAGAAGTCATACTGCTTAACACCTTGCTCATCTCCTAGACGGATGCCGCACTTGGATTGCAGATACATTCGTTCTCGTAAGGTTGAGTCATTGGCTAAGATACGCCCAAACACTTCTTCTGCCTTACCGAATTTGTAGATATCCGCATGATCAAAGAGATTGATGCCCACCTCTAATGCAGCCTCTACAGCGGCATGAGCTTGGTTTTCATCTTGGGCGGTTAATGGGTTGCGATTCCACTCCCCTCCAAGCCCCATGCAGCCGAAGACCAAGCGGCTAACGTTAGGTAAGGTTTTGGCGAGCGGTAGTGTTGGATTGTTCATCGTTATTCTCACTTTTCCGATTTCTGCATGTTCAATTACTTAAGTTAACTCGAACCATCTTACCGTTCGTAAAAATTAGTTTAATACCGTAAAATCGAATTCATTATCCTCGTTAACGAACAATCAAGATGGCAGATTACAAGAGAATCGAAAAACTGATGCTGTTTGCCGAAGTGGCTCAAACACTCAACTTTTCTAGAGCAGCAGAGCAACTTGGCATTTCTAAAAGTTACCTGTCGGAACAAATAAAGCGATTGGAATCGGAACTCGCCACGCCTTTGATTGTTCGAACCACACGCAGCGTCAGATTGACGGCAGAGGGTGAGTCGATCTTTGCACAAGCGGAAGATCTCAAACGTCGCGTAATGGAAATGGAAAAGAGTTTAAGTCAGCAATCTGAGCAAATAGACGGTCTGATTCGTCTTACCGCTCCCAAGATGTTTGCTGAAGCGGTGCTGCATGATTTATGCGTGGCGTTTCGCGCTCTACATCCAAACGTAGAGTTCGAGATCCTTTCTAGCTATCAAGCATTTAATCTGACGGAAACCAGCGTCGACTTTGCGTTTCGAGCGACAAGAACGCCGCCCGAGAATATGATTGCGCATCACCTTTTGGACTACCACCACTGGCTGGTTGCCTCTCCTCTGTATCTGCGCGAACAAGGCACGCCGGAGACATTAGATGATTTAAAAAGCCATCAATGCTTAACCACGTTGCATCAAAAAGAATGGCCTTTAAGAACGGGAACGGTTCAAACCCAAGGTTGGCTTTCTAGCAATGAAAACCGCTTACTCAAAGAATCAGCCCTGTCTGGCAATGGCGTTGCGCGATTAGCAAGTTACTTTGTCGAGCAAGACGTTGATAATGGCCGACTAGTACAGGTTCTATCGCAAGAAACTGACTACCAGCACAACACGGTTTACTTAGTGTATCCGCAACTCATCTATCAATCGGCGAAAACCAAGGCCTTCATTGAATTCGTGAAGCAGCACTTTGCTAGATAACTAAGGCAGTTAATCCGCTGACCACACCGAGCGGATATCTGGCCATCCCCAGTTAGTTAGTGCAACGTCTTCTAATACGCCTTGGAAGCGCAAAGTTTGCGTATGGTGGAACATAGGTGCAATCCAATACTCGCTGACGAGTGTGGAAGCAATAGGTTCAAGCGCTTTGAGATAACCTTCCAGCGAAGTATACGCGCGCACTTTCTCTAATTGCTCATCCAACCAAGTCGCATTCTCTTCACCCAAAGTGTGGTGCAACACGGTATTGCTAAAGAAGTTGGTAAACGCCGATGCATGACGGTTGTCATCCAAGTTGATGTTCGTCACCACCAAGGTTTCATCTAGCGTGCCGTTTTTGGCTTTTTCGCTTAGCTCTCGGTAGGAATACATCACAATGCCGACTTTGCTTCCCGTCCCTTCAAGTAGGTTAGCAATTGCACGCGCACATCGTCTCAATGCTGTGTAGTTGTATCCTGCGATGGTGATATGTTTAGGCAGTTTGCTTTCTTCACCAAACGGTCTTAATACGGGCTTCCACGTTGGCAACATGTTGTAAGCAGGCACGCTGCCAAACACGATTTTTTCTTTGCGCATCACATCAGCAAGGCGCTCCGGTTGAATCAACTCGGCGATGTAACGACGCTGCGCTTGAGACAGAGGATACTTTGCATGTTGATTGAACAAGGCGAACAAGCAGCCGTCCTCGGTGCGACTGCGCTGACTCGCCGGAGCCACTTCCGCATCTTGTGTCGACATATAGTGCCCGCACATGCTGTCGGCAAGCTCGTCGTCCGCTTTCTCTACCTGCTTCGGCGGTGTATTTGCAGCTAGGGATGGGTTCTCCATTTTCTCATCATTGACGATCCAGATTGTCACCATGTCGGTCAGAACTCGACAGGCGTAATAGCCGTCAAAAGCTTGTAGTTTTAATCGATGAGCACTGTGTTCAATCACAGAGAAAGGACCACTGCCAACGACCAAGTTGTTATTGGCAACGTTCACTTGGCTAACGGGTTGGATGCCGTACTTCACGCCCGAAATAAGCCCAGCAAAACCCAAATCTGGCTTGCTGAGGGTAAACACAACCTTAAGTGGGTTTGGCGCGGTAATGTTATCGACATGAGCGAGCTCTTTCTCATACAACTCAAGAGAACTGAGCTTAGCAAACAGGCTAACAACGGTATCTGCATCAATCGGTGCACCATTGTGAAAGGTTAAGCCCGGGCGCAGATAAAAGGTCCATTCGTAACTTTTCTCGTCGTAACGCCAATGATGAGCAAGCTCTGGCTTCACCACTCCGTTGTAGTCACTGGATACCAAACAACAGTAGATTTGACGCAAGAAGAAGCGCTCACTGCTGCGGTGCAGTTGATGAGGAACAATACGCTCAAACATACGTTTGTAGGTGAGCTGAATGTTGAGTCGACCTTCTTGAACAGACGCCCCAGAAGTGGTTTTGAGCAAACGTCCAAACGCAGCTTCATCTTCATCGAGAATCGCCAACGCTTTTTCGTATTTACCCAGCTTGATTCGCTCCAGTGCGAGGCTTTCTTTTAACGCACTCAACTCGATGTTCAGCAATAACGTTGAACGCTGATTTCGTCCCGCTTTTGGCAGCCAACTCAACCATGCTTGCTCCTGCATTTGCGACAGTAAGCTGCGTGCATGGCGAGGAGAAGTGAACAGCAAGTCAGCGACTTCCTGCAATGTGGTTTTGGCTTCACTCCCCACGCCAAAGGGAGTGAGTCGTTGGTAGTAGCGGAACAAGTTGAGATCAGACACCGCGCGCCCTCAAAAAGTGGATATAGGTTTATTTTACTCAACTTATCCGAGAGAAAATAAGAAAACTTCCAAACACTTTGTTCCCCTTTTTACCCCCACTAACACAAAAATCGGTGAGTTAGCGCACCTTCTGGGGCTAACTAGGAATAAACCACAGAAATCTACTCTCTTTTTCAGCTCCTCTTTTCTTCGCATACTGACCCTGTCAGCAACAAGGAGGAAACACTATGCGATTCCGATTTCGATCAGCGAAAGACATGCCTACGATGGCAACCTATTTCCGAGAGCGCGTTGCGCATTCGGACAACAAGCTTGAAGTAATGGCTCTGGTAACAATGAACGATTTCTTCAACTGGTAAACGAACCTTAAGCAGAACTTAGCTCCTGATACTACACCCCCACTTCGTTGTATCTTTAAGTTCTGCTTTTCTTTTTCCTCAAGCCAATGACCTAGCTTTGCAATTAAACCCCGCAAATTATTCATACTTGCCTTGCGTTTTTACTTAGTTTCGATTCTGTAGTTGCATCCTTAGCTCTTCAGGCGTACACTTTATCGCAATTCGACGATTAACTATTAAGGCCAGCGAATGAGTGATAAGTGCAACGACACGTGCGAAGTTGTTTTTCAGACAACACAACAACAGCTCGAGAAAGAACAAACTCTAGCAGCACAAGCAAAAGCTTTGTCACATCCAGCACGTTTGCGCATTCTGCATATCCTGCACACTCTCCATACCATGGGCGGTTGTTTGAACAGTGATTTGGTTTCTGAACTGGGTCTTGCACAATCTACTGTTTCCGAGCACTTGCGTATTCTCAAGCAAGCAGGCTTTATCAGCGCGGAGCCAAACCCACCTAAGGTTTGTTACCGCATTCAACGCGACGCGTTTGATAAGTTCAATCTAGGATTTTCCAAGTTATTTGATTAATTGACTTTGCACACTGGTCAGGTGTGCAGAGATAAACTATACCTTTAACTATCGCCTTTCGACGATAAACGAATAAAGAGACCACTATGACTACTCAAGTTTTAAATAGTGCCAGCAACAAAATGAGCTTCCTCGATCGTTATTTAACGGTTTGGATTTTTGTGGCAATGGCAATCGGTGTAGGTATTGGCGCTGCTTTTCCGCAGGTTGCTGAATGGAATGAATCAATGTCAGTGGGCAGCACAAACATCCCACTAGCGATTGGTTTGATTTTAATGATGTACCCGCCTCTGGCAAAAGTAAATTACAACCTATTAGGTACCGTCACTAAAGACAGAAAAGCGATCACGCTGTCTTTGGTCATGAACTGGATTGTCGGCCCTATTTTGATGTTCATCCTTGCATTGACTTTCCTAGGTGATCATCCGGGTTACATGGTTGGTATCATTCTGATCGGTCTTGCTCGTTGTATTGCGATGGTATTGGTATGGAACGATATCGGTGGCGGTAACAAAGAATACGGCGCAGCCCTAGTTGCACTAAACAGCGCTTTCCAAATCGTGACTTACAGTGTGATGGCATGGTTGTTCATCACTGTATTACCACCAGTCTTTGGTTACGAAGGTTTCGTGGTTGATATCTCAATGATGGACATCGCGGAAAGCGTTTTGATTTACCTTGGTATCCCATTCCTAGCGGGCTTCCTAAGCCGTAAATGGCTGGTCGCTGCGAAAGGTGAGCAGTGGTACAACGACGTGTTCATCCCACGCATTTCACCAATTACGCTTATCGCCCTGCTTGCGACCATCGTACTGATGTTCAGCTTGAAAGGTGAAATGATTCTTGAACTGCCAATGGATGTATTCCGTGTAGCAATTCCACTGGCTATCTACTTTGTGTTGATGTTCTTTGTCAGCTTCTTCGTTGGTAAGAAAATGGGCATCGACTACGACAAAAACGCATCGATTGCTTTCACGGCAACGGGCAACAACTTTGAATTGGCAATTGCGGTTTCTATCGCGGTGTTTGGCCTAAACTCAGACCAAGCTTTTGCTGGTGTCATTGGTCCACTGATCGAAGTGCCTGTATTGATTGCTTTGGTAAACGTAGCACTCAAAATGAAAAAGAAATACTACAAATAACCAAAGGTTATAGTGACTTGAAAGCGCCCGTCGTTAAAGCGACGGGCGCTTTTTGTTTTCCATGCTAGGCATGATGAGATCAACAAAATCCAATTTGCTAACTCAAAGTTTTGAACAATGTTTTAAATTAGAAATTCATATAGGAGTTTGAGTAATGAATTTAGAATATAAAAAACTGAAGTGGCATGCTGTTCTCAAGCTTTCACAACAGACGATTAAATGTCTAGAAGAGGAAGACAGCACAACTTTGACCGATGTCGACAAAGTGCGCGCGAACGTTCATGCAGCAGAACTACTGCAACAACTCTTGTCCGATCTTGCGATTGCGGATTCTAAGTCTTCGAGCACATTAAGCTCAGTAAAACGCGCTTAGTTTTATTCAGGACACATTAATTGACGACCACCGTTTTGATGTAATCACTCGGTGTTAGGCCGAATTTACCTTTAAAACGCTGGCTAAAACGCCCTTCAGATTGATATCCACATAATTGCGCCAGCATCGCCACGCTGTAGTGACCGTTTTGCATTAAGTGCAGCGCATGATTTAAGCGAACTTCTGCAAGCACTTCCCGATACTGAGTACCCTCTTGCTTGAGCTTACGAATCATGGTCGCACGGCTCATGGCAAAACGCTCAGCCACCAGCTCTAAAGTGTGTTCCTCTCCCGGGGAATACGACAAATAACGGCTCAGCTTCTGGCTGAATGTTGTATTCGCACTCGCAAACAAATGATGCAACACACCACGCTCGGCAAGTTGTTGATATAACCCCATTACCCAGAAGGTTTGGGTATCTTTGCTCATGGTTTGTTGGTCAAACGAGAACAGAGCATTGAGCGTGTCTTCCAAGGCTTTATCGGCTTCTAATGTCGGCTTTTCTTCACCCTTATCAATGCTTGCACTCAGTTCAAGCATTGCTTCTGACGGCAAGCAGTGAAAGCTGAACATTCTAGAGAGAAACTTACCTTTTTGCGGTAAGTTCTCAAAACTCAGCGATGCAGAAGCCTCACAAAGCAGCAGCTCAGAATTGGAAAGATCCAGCGCCGATTCTTTCCAGAAAAGACGCTTACTGCCTGTGATGATCTGAATAATACTTGGGGAATGGATCTTCACATTACGCAGTTTCTGTAACTGCTCGGCACGAAACAACGTGACTCGATATTGATGGCTCATCTATTCCCCTCGTTTTTTATCATCTATCTATTACGGCTTAACGTGTGTACGTCGCCGTCAGTTTTGCTTTGTCTAACGCCATGCTGTTAAGCGTAAAACCAACCACAGCAGCTGGTGTGTTTTCATCTAGGTTTAGCTTCTCTGTTGGCAATGCCCAAACCGTGAATTGGTAGCGGTGCATGCCATCTGCTTCTGGTGGGCAAACGCCACCAAAACCAACTGTTCCGTAGTCAATACGTGACTCTTTACCGCCCAATTTTTCAATGTTCACTGCGCGTGGCAGTTCGCTAACTGAAGCTGGAATGTTAAACGCAACCCAGTGCCAGAAACCACTGCCAGTAGGTGCATCAGGGTCATAAGCCGTGATTGCAAAACTCTTAGTTCCGGCTGGCGCATCCTTCCACATCAATTGTGGAGATTGGTTGCCACCATTACAGCCCCAACTGTTGTATTCGAAGGTCTTCGCCATAGGATGACCTTCTTGGATATCTTTACTGGTTAACTCAAATGCTTGCGCTGAACCAACTGCCAATAAGCTTAATGCCAAAACCGATGTAGTGATTGCTTTCATGATGATGCTCCTATTTCTTAAGTTCGGAATAAGTGTATGTCCAAAAAGAAACAGCAACCCATCATTAAGTATCAATAGCATTCATTTTAAGCTAATCAGTGATACTTTTCGTAATATTTTCAAATTCGTGCTTACTGGCGACCTATTTGGTGTCTGCCCAAGTGACTTCAAGATGCAGGATTCAGAGCGCTGTCATTGACTCGAGTTCAAGGAAAACAACGCAGCGTAATAGCCAGCTCTTTCAAAGTTGTTTGACGCAGCAATCGGGGCAATGACACGCTCCCAAAGGGACCTCTTTGCAAATAGTAAGGGATTTGGCTTGTATACTTTGTTGTCGATTCTTGATTTAGATCCACTAGACCTTTAAATCGCCGCCGCGTCTACAAACCAAGTCATTCTCGCTGAACCTAGCATCTCGAGGTTACTTGGGTATATGCTCATTAGCCCAAAGCAAACAAGGAAGCGTAAATGAAACTGGATATCTACGTGGTGGACGCCTTCACCGATACGCAATTCAAAGGCAACTCTGCAGCGGTGGTGCCGTTAGAGGAATGGCTTGCTCCAGAGTTGATGCAAAGTATCGCGACAGAAAACAACTTATCGGAAACGGCCTTTCTAAAATCCATTGGCGCAAACCAATATGAGATTCGTTGGTTCTCTCCGATTACTGAAATCGACTTTTGTGGGCACGCAACGCTAGCCTCGTCGTTAGTGCTGTTTGATGAGCTTGGCATTAGTGGCACGATTGAATTTCATACTCTGGAAGTAGGAACGCTCACCGTAGAAAAGAATGCGCAAGGTAAGATTGAAATGACGTTCCCTGCTCGTCCTCCAAAAGCCGTTTCTGATATTCCCTCGGCATTAATTGAAGGCTTAAGTTGCGATGTGGAACACGTACTGCTTAGCCCCCAAGCGTACTTCGTGGTAGTCGACAGCCAACAGGAGGTACTTGAGGTTCAATACCGTTCAGAACATCTCAAGACTCTCGCTCCTTACGATGTGGTCGTTACTGCGAAAGGCGATCAACAAGACTTTGTATCGCGTTACTTTTGGCCTGCAAATGGTGGCGACGAAGACCCCGTAACCGGCTCGATTCACGCTGGATTAGCACCGTTCTGGGCAGAAGAATTAGGCAGAACATCACTGGTCGCTTACCAAGCTTCTCAGCGCGGAGGTATTCTTCATTGCGAAGTTATTGGCGAACAAGTAAGAGTATCTGGCGACGGCGTGCTTTACATGAAAGGTAAGATTTTTGTGTAGACCTTTAGCTTGTCTTTAGCATTAGCCCAATAGAACAAAGCCCGGCGTTATTGAACTATATAACACTGGGCTTGAGGATAACGCTGGGTTTGATGGTTTGACTGGAGTGACGTCGAGCTACTGGAACTTCTCACCTGCAGCAGCAACAAAAGCCATTTCTACCAATAGTTCAGGATTCGCCAATTCAACTTTGACGCAAGCACGGCTCGGTGCGCAGCCCTCAGGGAACCACGCATCCCATACTTCGTTAAGGGCATCGAAGTTAGCAAAATCTGTCACGTAAATCGTCACAGATAAGATGCGCGACTTATCGCTATCAACACTGGCTAGCATTTGCTCGGCTTGGTCGAAAATCTGTTGTACTTGTCCTTTCATATCTGCAGTTGTATCTGCTTCTGCCACCTCAACAAAGTTGGCAATACCGTTGAATACCGTTACATCAGACCAACGTTTACATGGATTAATACGATGAATTGTCATGTTATTTCTCTTAATTAACCTGAACTCGGGATAAAAATAGAAGTGAACTAAAAGCTGGTTCTGCGATCAGATCTTTCAACCAAGAGAGAAC
>NZ_JAPHPY010000020.1:0-95803 GCF_026241575.1 Vibrio sp. Sgm 5 | reverse complement strand
CAAGGACACCCTCGCAATTTAGCAGTAGGTTGTCAGAAGCTCTACGGCTCCAACAAGAGGTGGAAACAACGGTATGGCTATCACAAGCGCTCACTATCAGAGACAGCAATGTACCGAGTAAAACAGATGCTAGGTGGGAAATTAAGCCTGAGAAACTACAACGCTCAAGTTGGCGAGACTTACGCTATGATTAAAGCGTTGAATAAGCTCACAGGGCTCGGTATGCCTGAAACTCAGCATGTTGTTTAAGAACTGCTCAACATGGGGTTGCCATGTCTTCTCACCGAATTAAGCAACAAAGCCACAATCATCTTGAAAAACGCCGATAACAACTCTTATGGATAGTGCTCTGATCTTTTATGATGCACATCAGTTAAGTGTTGTGGGTTGCGTTGTTCTCTCACCATGAATTAATAATGTCAAGTTCGATTTAATTTTATATTTAAGTCATCAAAATATGAAACTTATTTTTCAGTTGGGAAATGTGCTTAATAAATGAACTATATTTAGCTAATTTGTCGTAACGATAAATATGGTTTGTTGACTTATTTCTACTGGAAAAGCTTAATTTATCTATTGTGATTTGAGTGAGTTTGTTATGTTTCAGTGGGCTAGCGATTTAAAAAAAAATGAAAATATAATCACTATTTTTGGTGATGATTATTTATATGTTCGAGGGTTTTCAGGTAACTTGTCATCAATGGTAAACGAACTTGAAAGTTGGTCTAACCTCATTTTAAGGGCGAAGTATAGCAACGAAAACGCCCTTCCTACACTGTCCTTGTTTACGGCGGATGCTTGTCCTCATTCTTCGAAAAGTGACCAAACTCTTATAGTGCCAGTTCCCTCAGGTTGCAAAAGCATGAGCAACGAAGTGAGGATCGAACCGATATACTATTCCTTAAGCGCAATTATGAGAGACATCAAGCGTTCTTATGATCCTAGGTTGGAAGTGGAAGCTGTTGTGAGATTGCTTAAGGCTAGAAGGAAAACAAATCTTGAGGATATTCAGATAAATAAGCTGTTATTACTAGTACAAAAGCATTCGCTGGAGCATGATTTTAATCTTGACGCTCTCTGCGAGAAAGTGTTTATGTCCAGAAGAAAAGTCCAATATCTATTCAAAAGTAATGGATTGTGTTTTAGAGAAGTTTTAGGTAGAAATCGATTGTTAAATATGATGGAGCTAATTTTAAAAAAACCTGATTTTCAACTGGAGCAGTTGGCTATAAATTCTGGCTTTTCTACATTATATTCTGCCAATAGAATGACTGAAAAAGTTAAAGGCGTAGATTTGAGAACGTACAGAAATATGGTTAAGGCGTCATTAAGTTCTGAGTAAATTACCATCTTCTAAAGAAGGTGACTTTGCGTGAACCCCTAAAGGAGGCCTTTGTTTAATCCAATGTAAACTACTGATGCTGCTCCATTCGCTCTTGTTTTTCTTGATGTCTTACATGTCGGCGTATGATTTCTTCACTTGTTCGAACAGTATCGAAAAAATGGCCTTTTTCCCAAAAGGGATTACCCCAAAGCCTCTTCTCCCTAAGATTAAGAAATTTGCTAAATACATTCTCGGTCATCATGATTGGTTTAAGCGTAATGAGTTGTTTTTCCTGACGGGCCACTTTGGAACTGAGTTCTAAAACAAATAGCGGCTCATTCTTCGCTAGTTCTAGGGTTCGCAGTTGTTTGCATGAGGAGTGCTTCAATGGTGGATGTTTCCACAACGACATCGCCCAAGTTGGATCATTGTTTGACGGGGTTGGTCGCTGGTTTGCTCCTCTTTTAAGTTGCTTCTGTAATAGGTGCAACTCGCCAGTTAGATGTAGAATGCGCAATATTGCACTGTAAAGTAAGCAAAATGCGCATTTCACGGTGTTACGTAGTGACGGGGCTAATTGATTTCTTGTATCTTGCACAGTGTAAAATGTGCAATGTTAATGACTGATGTCTGAGTTTTTGGTGAAGTGCTAGTTGAAAAAAGAAAAATATTACAAGAGAAATGGCAATGAAAAAACTATCTTTATACGCTCTGTTTTAATTATCTTTAACTGCTTGTGGTGATGAAGAGCCAGAAAAAAAGAAGTAACACAAACGAAACAGCAGGAGAAAAATACGAGGACATGTCAGTTAAAGAGAAAAAAGTCACATGCTTCAATGGTAAAGAGATATGAATGTCAGGACGGACATTTCGTTACAAAAAGTACAATTTTTTGTCGAGCTTTTCAATAATTCAATTAGTTAAAATGTTGACGAAATTAGCAATTAATTAGAGCGCTAGATAGCGGCTGGTTTTGGATTTAATAGGATAATAATCTAAAACATCTCTATCGTTAGGTTTAATACTATTCGCCTACATAGAGTGAATTATAACGAAAGGATTTCCTTACTGTATTAATTCTTAAAGGTGATATCTAACATCATATTGTAAGACGGTAAAGAAACCGGTACTTGAAAAGCTCAAATTTTATCGTTCTGTTTTTAAGGATAAAATCGTAAGTGAAATTCTGCGTGCAAATGAAAACTAGAAGAATGTCAAATTGAATATACGATTGTGTTTCTGTTTAGAACGCACGTTCTTGAATTATTTAAGACTTCTTTATTTAAATCGGGTTGAGCATCTACTGGCAACCCGCTTTAAAAAAGGATGTTATTTAATATATGGAATGTGACTAATAGTTAGGTTTATATAGGAATTAAAATGAAAAAAACAACAGTTTTACTTACAGCGCTAACGTCTATGATAGCGGCTCCATGCGCGTTTGCAGGTACTGCATCATTCCAATGGAACGGAGAAGTGCCTGCAATTACGACGGATTCTGCTAAGTTCTGGATCGTAACACCAGATGGGCAATCTCTACTCTCTGCTACAGACACAACGTCGGCAAAACTGACGTTTCGTAACGACGCTGGTGTGGTAGACCTAGTAAGCTCGCAAGAATACAGCTTTAAAGTAGTTAAAAACGCAACCTCTATTGATAACGACAGATTTGATCCAGCGACCGATGATGAGGCGGTTGCATATCAAATTGCACTAACAGAGTTGAAGGTATCTCAAGATGGCGGGTTTGTAGAATCTGGTAATGATTACTTCGCTATTGATGCAAACAACACTGCGCTTGCGTTAAATCCAACAGCGCCAGTAGCACGCAACGCAGGTCAGGTGACTAACGTCGTTGTTGCAAAAGCAGAAGGACGTACTAACCCTGACGCAGGTCTACAGGGCGCAGCTGTGGGTACGGCGGTCATTGTACAGGCGAAGATTGTGGTAACGATACCGGAACTTTGATTTTTAGCTCTATCTGTCTTTGTGTTTAAAAAAGCAAAAAAAGGGGGGGGGGATCCCGCCCTTTTGTTTGGAACATTATCATGAAAAGTTCGTTCTGCTTTCTTATTGGTCTGTATTTGTTTGTTGGAGTGGTCAACGCGGCAGAAACACGAACATTCACACCTTTCGTTGTCATTGAAGGAGCTGGTGGGCAGGTGATAGAAATCCGCGCCGATAAGCGCGTGTTTTCTGCCTTATATTCGTCACCTGAGCAATCCTTTCATCCTTTGTCTATCCCTTTTCAGGTGGTTTCAGTGAGTGGTGAGCCTATTGATTATCAACTGTCGTTGGTGACATCAGTGCACCAGTGTAAAAGGGCAGGGGGCGTTGCTGATATAGGCGTCGATGTTGAGGTTAAACTGGATGGTAAGGTATGGCCTGTCGATGGGGCTTCATTCACCGGCAAGAGTGATGAACATAAGATGAACTTGACTTATGGTCTTGTTCCTCAAATAGAGTTGCCTCAGTCGTGTTTTGGGACGTTACGCGTACAAGCAGAGGTGGGGATAATATGATGTCGAAAAAATGGTCTTTTGTCATTTTTGCGAGTTTGTATGGGTATGCATTGGTTGGGTATCCCAGTGAATACCCATTGGAGTTTGCAGACTTTTTTGAGCAGCATTCTGAAAAGGTTGAGGTGGTGGTTGAAGGGTTGCCCCGCAATGAAAGGTTGCTGGCCAGCGTAAGTTATGATGGTTTCCAATTGCCGAAAGACTCTCCGTCGAGTCAAACATTGATGGGTTTTCTGCTACGCCAACGTTTGACGGCCGAAGCGGCGAAGGAGATTGTTGCCCAACTTGAGCGTGGAGTGAAAGCGAATCCTGGGTGTGAGACTGCGTTGGCGCGTTGTATTCCGGAAGACGTTTCAGGGCAAGCGGAATTTGTGTTTGATTACGACGCCAGGTTGTTGCGTATTTTTGTGTCAACACTGATGTTGGAGCCTGTTCCCAAAGAACGAGAATATTACGATCCTATAACTGAAAAGGGGGCATTGGTTAACTGGTCAAATTTTTATGCCTATGCGTCTGAAGATAGTCATAGTTTTACATGGACAAACGAGGCGTTATTAGGTTTACCGGTTGGTTATTTATCGATGAATTCGCAATACCATGATTCAGAGAATCGTTCAGAGTTTGATTTGCAACGTGCTATCTATGATTACGAGCTTGAGGACCTTCGTTTTTTTGCGGGTTATCAAAACAATAATGGTATTCGCTTAAACAGTACGGATTTTTTGAGTAGTGGTAACGATTATTCCGGTTGGGGTGCGACGTTAGGAAGTAGCACTAATCTTCTTAAAGGCGATTTGAGGGCGCAGCAGCGCTTGAGTTTCTTCGTTCCTCAAGGTGGGCGACTGGAAGTGTATCAAGGCGAACGACTGTTGCTTACGAAGGTGGTGAGTTCTGGTGAACAATCGCTGGGTTACAACGAATTACCACCGGGTGTCTATACAGTTACGCTGCGTTTAAAGCAAGGTTCGACAGTTGTGTTTGAAGAACAACGTCAGATAGTGAATAGCTCGTCGTTTGCCTTGCCGGTTGGTGGTTGGGATTATCGTTTTGATATCGGTCGATTTGATGATAGGAAAGAAGAGCTGACATTATCGGATGAAAAGTCCCAGCCGATTGAGAGCCGAAACTATGCGCGTATGTTAGCGTCTTATCGCCCTGCTGAATCTTGGCTGGTGGGTGGCGGCGTTGTGAGTAACGGTGTTGATACGCAATGGTTGCTCGGTTCGCGCTTATTGCTTTCTGAGCATATCGATTTGGACTATAGCGTAGGATTGTTTGGTTCTGGCGATGTCTATCAGTTTGGGCAGTTAAACGTTGATCCGTTCAGTTTTTCTTTTCGTCAAGTTGAACATGGTGACGTGTATAACCCAGAAGAGTTAACGCGCATGCTCTATGGTACGGACGATTTTTCCGAGTATGGTGCGAGTATTTCTGGTTCTTGGGGGGGCGGTCGAACTTACGTCAGTTACTATCGACGAGATAGTAAAAACGGCCAAACTCACAGTCTGAATGATAATTTTTCGTTCACTTGGGCATATCCTTCGTGGGGAGGGGATTTAAGTGTTAACGCTTCACTAAACAGTGGTGATGGGGGGGAGGATTCTCGATCTGTTGGCGTCTCTTGGAGCCGTCGATTCGGTGAGTCCATCCATATTAACTCGGGGGCGAGCATGACTAGTGGTGACCGAGTTTATTCGTATGCGGACGTCGGTTATACCTATGAAGGTGATGGTTGGAACGGTAGGTCAATTGCAGGTATTCAGCACTACAGTGGGGTAGCTCCAATGGCAACTGGCTCTTTTTCATTAACGGGTGATAACAAAATGATGCGTTATGACGCTTATGGTTACGTTACTTCGAGTGGTCATCGCTCAGTGTCTGGTAATATATCGGGTACGCAGATGTTCTCATTGTCGGGGGGCGCGCTTACGTCAGGGCGTGGTCAGGCTTACATTGAGCTTGAGCCCGAGTGGGGGAGTGAAACAGATGCATTGCCTTCAACTTATGTAAGGTATACAGCATTGCGTAACGGTCATCCGTGGTCAGATGAGCGAGTTTCTGTTGGCCAAAGTGCCGTGATTGACATTCCAGCTTACAGCAAGATGGAGTTTATGCTCGATACGGATTCTCAAAACATTGATGCGGATGTACAAAACAGCGAGCGCTTTGTTATGCCGGGGACCTACTATCAATTCAACAACGCTATTGTACCACTCGAGTCTCAAATGTTTGTGTTAAAAGACATGAATGGGGAGCCTGTGCGACACGCGCGTTGTATTGGGGATGGTTGTAAGAATTTAGAGCTGTTGTCTGATGATGGCGTATTTCGCGCGAACTATCGTGCAAACTCGCCATTTAAGATAGTGTCAGACAAGCGTTTGTGTGTTTATAACCCTGCTGACCTCGATAAGCGATTTACTCCGGCGTATTGCTTACCTGGCTTAGAGGATGCTGATGGGCAGTTGGTTCGTAAAGATGAGGCAGCAGAAATAGCGCTAATGAATGGTAGCGAGCCTCTTATTTATATCGGTAAGTATGAATCGAATGAAGAAATTAAAGATATTTTGATTCGACTGGACGAAGTTGGATTGGTTTCTAAATCCATTGAAGTCGGAGCAGTACGTTACGTTTATGTGCAATATCAAACGGTGTATTCCGTTGCTCAGCGTACGCTGCTAGAAAGCTTGGATGCTTACGTGATTCAGGATGCAATCAATACTAAACAACTATTTACATCGAGACTTGGTCATGAAGAAAATTCTTAAAATCTGTTTGTTAAGTTTAGCGTTTGCTCCATTGCTTAGTAAAGCGATGGGCATTGATTCCATGTTAAGAACCACGGTGAATGGTGAGACGGCTTTCACGGTAACCAGTGGTGCTAATTATCGTGAGTTTATTCAGGCGGGCATTACAGAGTTAACCGTTGAGAACGGTAAATTATCGAAGATGCCATACACCCGAGATAATATCGAAAAATGGAGTTTAATTGTTCGCCCTGCTAGAGCGGTGATAGAGCCGAAACTAAACAAGCGGTTTCAGATAGAGTTTTCGCCATCGCCGATGACGGATATATCAAAAGATCATGTTTATCAGGTGTCTTTTATTCCCACGCCTTATTTTGCAGAGGGTGAGCCAGTCACGAGCGCAGTCCAGATTGCACTGGGTTTTGCGCCGGTCGTGATTGTACCTGCGAACAAGGATAAGCCGATTCACTATGAGATCCAGCGTAATAAAGACAATATAGTGATAAAAAACAACGGCGACACATACTTACGTGTTACGTTGAACGCCTGTGCTAAAGGAGAGGTGAGCGATTCGTGTCGTAACGTTGTTCAGGCGTTGTCCGGTCGAAACCTAACGATCCCCTTGTCGGAAAAAATGGCTAAGGCATCAGAGATTAAGGTGGACTTGAGTACGCATAATCTCGATTACAAGCAGTCATTGACATTAAAGCTAGGGCAGACGTCTGCTAGCCAGGAGTGAGCATGAGAGTGGTTCAACGAGCACGTTACTTGGGCGTAGCGATAATGCTTGTTATGACGCCTTTCTTCTCTTGGTCGGCAGAGTTTTCGGCCGTCACTAAGGGGGGGAGATTGCAGTGGTTATCACTCAATAACGTGTCAGGCGGGCAAGTTCCGAGCTATTGGGATATCCCACCCGAGTTGCCTGTGGCTGAAGCGGTGATACCTGGAGGTGTCACCGATACGGGGGCGAAAACCTTAAGTGTGTCTTTTAATGGTAAATCCGTAGGCTTACCAATCACAATTAAAGGCATGATTTATCGTTTGTCCAGTGCCGCGTCAACGTCGGTGAATACGTCAGGTACAGCGACTACAACGGGTTCTTCGAATGAGCGGCAAGTGAGTGGGCGAGGTGTTGGGAACCAAATTATCCATCTAGATACGCTGGAAAGCCCAATTACTCATTACCGCCCACTGATTGGCGCCATTGATGAGCGGGCGTGGATGAACGCGTTTAAAGCTGCAAATGCGACAAAAGGAAAATATATCGGCACGATGCAAGTGACTGCGATGTATGACTACATTCGAGGCGGAATTCGTATACGCCATACTTTAGTGTTCCCACTAACTGTAACTGTTGACTATGAACCGCAGTTTTTGACTGATGTGGTTGTTACGGGCAATAACGTCATGGAAAAAACCTATCACCAAGGACTTAAGGTGAGTGGTAAAACCACCTATCAAATTGTTGCGACGGGTTACTTCGTGGATGGTGTCGAGATGGGGTTGGTCGCGCCGGTGGGTTCTGATCACTTTGCTCTGAAGTCGGCGACGACGAGTAAGGAGATTCGATACAGTGTGATGTGCAGTTTGGGATGTTCGGAAAATCGCACCATCATAGATAAAGGAACGCCTGTCACGAACACGACAACTAAAAAGACTCTGATAGATGCGACCGATGTCGACAGAGTGGAAGCGAGGATCGAGGTGGGATTTGCCCCTATTGCGGAAGCAGATTATGCCGGAGATACATACACAGG
Source organism: Vibrio sp. Sgm 5 (assembly GCF_026241575.1). Classification (NCBI taxonomy): domain Bacteria; kingdom Pseudomonadati; phylum Pseudomonadota; class Gammaproteobacteria; order Vibrionales; family Vibrionaceae; genus Vibrio; species Vibrio sp. Sgm 5. The sequence goes on along the minus strand of NZ_JAPHPY010000020.1, from coordinate 87,459 downwards.
TGCTTTCACGCTGATATTTGAAGCGCGTATTTAACCTGTTTGAACGTTGATGAGCATTATAATGAAATATTTAAAACATATGTTTCGCTTAGCCTTAATGGCGTACGCAATTGCATTGTCGGGTTGTGGTGGCGAAGAGCGCGGAACGAGCACCCCAGAGCCACCAGCAACGGTACCAATGCTGGCAATGGATGGATTTAGAACAGTGACGCCTAAGCAAGAGACCTTCATCGATTTAACACCGTACATTCGAGGTACGAATGTGACTATCTCGGGGGTGCACGCAGCAAAGGATGATGAGAACTGTGGTGCGCCGACAGTGTCTGGTCAGGGGGTGAACGTTTATGTTGCGGGTGGTGAGTTTTGTGAATTTACCTATACCGCTTCGCAACCGGGCGCCAAATCGACTCGTGCATCACTGAATGTGCTGGCAACAAAAGCAACAGAACCAACGTTGCGTCCTTTATCCGAGGCATTGATCGTGGGTGGCGACAATGTGGACTTTAACGTGCAAAAGTTGCTTGGCGCGGACTGGAAAGAGACCTATAGCCTACACTCAGTTAACGTGGTAGCTGACGGCAGCGATAACGCAGGTACCGTAACGAAAGCCGGTAACACCATTACTTTCACACCGCCGGAATTAGTTGGTTGGAACCGAATTATCTATACGCTGAACAACAGTGCCGATGCGGATGCATCAGTAATGGGTGAGATATACGTGACGGTGTCAAACGAAATCAATCATCCACCGACCATCGAACAACCGAAATACGACTACAACAAATACAACTCGTCCGAGCCAATCCACTTTGGCACAACGACGACTCTAAACTTGGCGACTCTACCCGGATTAAATATCAGCGATCCCGACGCAGAAGACTGGCAGCTTATCGCAGTTCAAAGCTTCACTGCGACCGTCGAGGCAACTGATCCTGTTAGCACTTCGAACAAGTCGATCAACTTTACGGCCCCGACGGTTGGCGATCATTTTGTGAACTACATTGTGGCCGACCACCTGGGCGGTTACTCAATGGGCTCTATCAAGGTGAACGTGGAAGCGAAGGGCGGGGCTGCGAGCTGGCGGGATATCAAGACTAGCAAGATCACATTCACTGCTCCGGCCACATATGCACAGGCGAGCAATAAGGGTTATCACGTCAACGCAATCTGGGATGTCGGGGTTAACAACACGATAGCGGGTTTTAGTACCGCCGCTGCTAATTCTTATTGTTCAACGAAGGGGAGAATACCAAGCGTCAAAGAAATGCAGGTATTGTTTGATAGCGCAGTACCGGAACTTGGCAAGTGGCCGAAACACGAACCCTTTTTAGCACTGGACGGAACCTCTCCGGTAGCGTTTAACATGGTCACAGGAGCGGAGACAATCGGCAATGCAGCCGGAGCCTATTACCTGACGTGCATAAAATACAGCAACATGAAACTGGATATGCTGACGCAAGTTGTAATAGCAAACGGCACCGAGCAGCCGGTCGCGGAAGTCCGGATGGACCAACCGGGTGACACGTTCGACATCGGGCGCGGCGAGGTCGGCAGCACGTTAACAGAAGCAGAGGCGGGGGTAAGCCGGAGTACCGTACAGGGCAGCAGTACGACACTAGTCGCAGCGGGCACAAAGGCAGGCATGTACACGTTAAAAGTAACGGATGAATCAGGAGAAACTCTTCTCTCACCAGTAATATCGTATATCGGCGATAGGGCAACAGCGACAGGCACGTTGAACGCCTCGCGACTAATGCCCAATGGTGTTACGCCGTCGCCACTGAGCATCACGTTGCGGGACGCGTACGGGAACCCAGTGAAGGACGTTAGATTAACTATAACGGCACAGTCTGACGGTATCACATTCGACCCACCAACCGTCACCACAGGTGAAGACGGGACAGCCAGAACCGCGATGACCGCAGTACGCGGAATCGACACGACAGTGAACGTGAGGTTCGCGGACAGCGGAACGGACGTGGGCCAGAAGCAGGTCCAAGCAACCGCCAGGAGCTACACGTTCGATACCGTCACAGCCGAGGGGTACCGGTATTTCTTCGAACTCGCCCCCGGCGAAGCTGCCGTGCCGCAGGATCTTGTTGTGTTCCCGGACGGATACATGTTTAACCAGACCGAGACTTACGTGCAACTAAGCCCGCTCAAGGACGCACCAGACGGAATTAAGACGTACCTGCTGGGCCAAAAAGTCGGCGGGATAGGCGACGCAATATATTTCCCTAGCGCCGCCGGCAAGGAAGAGTGTGCATTGGAGGTACAGCAGTGGTTCGACGGGAAGCCGAAGGAGCTGTGGGATAGCGTGTATTGGACAGATGGCGACTACGTAGATTACGTAAGCGGAGACACAAGGACCAGGGGGTGCTTCGTCACAACGACTGTAGGATCAACTAATCTCACCGCCTGCCCCCCAAATAATCCGCCGTGGAAGCCCAAATATTGTCTAGACGGGAGGTCACGGCCAATATCAAGAGGGTTTTTAAAGACTGTCAGCACGTCAGCAAGCGCTGCGTTGACCAGAGATGTCTCGTTGAAAGAGCTGTACACAAAATGCGGGGGTAGCGGCTCATCCATCGTTGGAGGTGAGGTGAGGCTGAAGTTAACTGCAGTATGCCCGCTGTTGCATTATTCCGGGGACGTTTGGCAACCGGAAAAAAACGGAAATGTCTCCGGGACGCTGCGAAACAACCTCGGCATAGCACTTGATAAACAGTTGTAATGCACTTGAAAGATCGGTCTGTTGAGTTGCTGGCTTGCCCATTGTTGCCACCGCTGGATATACCGACTCACCCGACCTGCTTGCTCCTTGGCAGGCAGGTTTCGGGTTTGCTCGTAAAGTCGAGTCAGTGTTATTCGATGGTTTTGGATGGCGCGAGGTGCAATGGTGGTTGCGCCTTGCTTAGTAAACCAAACGCCCATCCAGTCAAAGCCTTTGTCTATTTTTCCGATGAAGGTTTTATCTGGGTGTTGAACAAAACCAAATTGGTTAAAAAATTGGTTCAAAGTAGTAACGGTTTTGCGAAGTTGCCACCTTGTTTTAGTCAAGATGATGAAATCATCCATATAACGTGCGTATCGGCAATGAGGCAGATTCGAAAAGTGTTCATCAATACAGTAAAGATGAAAAGCGGCAAGTAGAGGGCTCAATGATGAACTTCGGGCAATCCCTTGTTTAGGGGTATGGAATTCACCACCGTCTTCTACGCTGTAATAGATATATTGATTAATTAGTTCTAATAAATAAGATTCATGTACGTGCTTCTTTAATTGGGTGAAAAGTATTTCTTTATTAATATTGGCATAATAACCTTTGATGTCAGTTCTTATTACAAAGGATGCTGGCTGAGATTGAATAAATCGATTAAGTCGTTTGATGGAGGCGCTACCACCTTGGTGACCTTTTATGTGTTCGCATAAAGTGTGAGTGGGTAAGCGTTGCTCGAGTTGTCGGGTTAAGTAATGAATAACGAGCGCGTCTAGCGATGACCAGAGCGCTTTGCTTTCTCCTTGAGCGTTCGTCACGATTTGCATAGGCGATAATCGATATTGTTTGCTTTTTAATGCCGAAACTAATGCGGGGCGTATGCTATTCCAATGAAAGCGGACATGCCAAATATCGCTGTTGGCTGGAAACTTACGCCGTTGTTGTATTAACCATTGATAAGCACGATTAATGTCAACAGTTTTAATTCTCATCTGTTTTGGTGGTTGAATAAAAGAGTAAATTGAAATGAAATAAAGTTTAGAGCATTAAATGTTGAACAAAATAGAAACCGTACGTTCATTATTTAAATCTCCGAATTGTCACATGTAAATATATAACATCCAAACATTGGTATTCCAGTTTTTTAAGTGGTTTTTATGAAGATTGTAAAGTTATCTCTATTGTTGTCGGCGCTAATTGGGAGGCCTGCATTGGCCTCTGAATGGTTAGAAGCCTCAAATTTTTGGGTGGGTGCGGCCCTTGGTGCTGGGCAGTTAGAAGAGTCTTCGTCTGGTTATGACTCTAAGATGCGAGCCTTTAGTGGCAAGTTGGATGGAGGATATGATCTAAACTCAAATTTTGGTCTGTACTTTGGGTATGACTTTATGCAGTACATACCCGAAGACAACGACATTCATATGGGCTCTATGGGGCTTGTCGGTCGTTACGCTCTGACTCGAAAGCTAGATTTGGTGGGGAACGCTGGCGTGGTTAAGCCATTTGGTGAGCAAAGCCACGCTGGTTTCGCTAACTCGTTAGGGCTTGGATTAAGCTACAAACTGACGCATGCAACCTCTACGCGAATAGGCGTGAATTATTACAACGGTTTACCGCTTCGTTACGAGCGTGAAGGGGATTTATACCAAGCGTATTGGGGATTGAGCTACCGATTCGGCCAGCGTGACACGCCAATGGTGGTGAAAGAAGAAGCCCCTGTTGAAGTGATTAAAGAAGTTGCAGTGACGAAAGAGGTGATACAACAAGAGTTGATGAGTGACACGCTTTTTGCCTTTAACTCAAGTGAGTTGGTTATCTCCTCAACGCTCGATACGATGTTGAATGCGCTGTTGGCCAACGAAATGTTGACGCTTAAGGTAGAAGGGCATTCAGATAGTGTGGGTAGTGACAAGTATAACTTGACCTTGTCTGAGCTCCGTGCTCAGAGGGTTGCCGACTACTTTATTGTTCACGGAATCGATGTGTCGCGCATTACGGTCATTGGAAAGGGTTCAGAGGAACCCGTAGCCTCCAACGACACCGAAATAGGTCGTTCACTCAACAGGCGCGTTGTCCTATTTGCTCAATAACAACAAAAGTTTCCCTACAATGGTGCCTTTTTAGCATGAGCGGCTGAGTGTAAGTTGCATTCTGAAGTGTGGTGCAAAACTATTCGGATGTGTTTCGTGCCCTTTATAATACGAAAGTCAGGATGATTTTTTAGTAGAAAACCATAGTGTGTACTTATAGGTCAGGAAATCGTTTTTAGAAGAAGAGTAGGTGATATTGGTAGAGGCGAGTCATTTGAACGTCTGCAAGGGCGAGTTAACGCGTTAGCGAATCGCCCAAGTGGTACGTTGTGAGCGTGAGCCTCACATTAAGCGCGGTCCTTGTGTGGGCTTTAGCTTGGCGTGTTTGCTGTGCGAGTATGCAATGATGTGTCGAGGTTATTTATGGGGTCGTTATGCGATAGATAGGCGTGACGCGCCTTATTCGTAGGTGATAACTCAATTAGGTGTTCTCGATGTGATGAAGTGGCATAAATGGCTTACAAGGCGATATCGGCGAGTCACGCTTGATGATGTGGTTATGGTGGCGCTACAAGCGTTCTCTATGCTTTTACTTACCCTGTATGGGCTGGGATTTGAGAATGTGTTTAGTTAACAATGCTAAAGATCAAAAAATAGGGAGTATCTTTGATGTTGTCAGAGGTTAAATATGAATAAAAGCAAAAAAGAAGGGCTAAAAGATTACTGGCTAGTTCAGCAAAAAAAGACGCAAGCGGTGGGTTCGTTAGAGTCGTTAATAACAAGACGTCGAAGGTTTATCTGCAATGAGGCAAAGCTCTCTTTTCGTATCCTGAATGGAGAGTTAGCGCCCCGTAGTTATTGCAGTCAGCAAGGAAAAGGAAAATGATACACCAAAACCAAGTAGAGTGCTTGGCACAGTTGTTGAGCGACAAGTCGGAGCTGTACGGTTTATTAGCAATGCGGGTGACTCATTAACCCCAGAGCTGGGAGGTGACGAGGATGAGCTTGTTCGTATCGATACTCGCCTTGATTTATTAACGGATGATTTGCTGACGAAACAGATGTTGTTGCAAATCATTCCTAGTGGAAGTCCACTAAAATACCAGCGCGTTTCCTCGTTATACGGTAAGCGTCACCACCATATTTATGGCAAACAGAAGTCCCATCAAGGCATTGATTTGGTGTGTCGCATAGGCGACCCCATCCTTGCGCCTGCTGACGGGGTGATCGAGACCGTTATACCCAGTAAAAAAGGTTTTGGTAATTTCTTAACCGTGCGTCATGGGTTTGGATTTATGACGTCTTATGCCCATTTACCCCATTTAAAGTGCGCAGTGGTGAGTTTGTGCGTAAAGGTGACGTGATTGCAGCCTGTGGTAATGCAGGCAATTCAACCTGGTCTCATTTGCATTATGAAGTGCGCTTTGTCGGGTGCTTGCTGAACCCCAAGAGTGTCAATCCAAGACATCATGTTACCGCTTGAAAAAGAGTTGGCGCAGCAGAGTTGAGCAGATGTTGTTTCCTAGTTGATTTACTCCGTTGTAGTCCTACTAAGCTCTTCAACTCGAACCTCTGTGATCAAAATGATTTTTTAGATGTATCAGGTAAAGCTTGCCATATCCATACAAGTTGAATGGCATTAACTACAGATTCGTAATTTTTGCCATCTTCTCCAGACTTTACTCGTTAAACTTTAGACAGAATATAGCTAGTCTCAGATTTTGTATTCCAACTACTTGAATTTTCTTTGCCTCATTTTGAACATCGAACGGCATTCATGGACGTTGTAGGATGCAAAATGAAAAAACCACTCTCATGGGAGAGTGGTTTATATCAATTTATAAATATGTTTTCGCTGCTCGAATGGCTTCCTCAAGGTCTGGAATTGTAGTCAACTCTGGAACTCTTTGTGTATAAACAACTTTGTTGGATTTATCAACAACAATAATGCTTCGAGTTAATAAACCTAATTGTTCAATCAGAGAGCCTGTTTTCAAGCCAAACTGATGTTTTGATGAGTCAGAAAGATATGTAATACCTTGTAGAGAATGCTCTTTAAGAAAACGTTGCTGAGCAAACGGTGTATCAGCGCTAATTGCAAACAATTCAATACCGTTCAGTTCGGCTTGATTTTCTGAAAAATACTTATTTAGGTCAATAGCCTGTTGAACACAAACAGGCGTGTCTACTGAGGTCAATACGCTATAAATCTTCACTGCTTTGTTGTCTGAACTAGTGTCAAAAGGCTTTAATTCAGATGTTACCAACTGAATCGATGGCATATAATCTCCAATCTTGATACCTTCACCAGACAAGCTGAATTTATTTGTTTTTTCTAAAGTTACTATTTGGTTTTTGCCGAAGTCAGCATTAGCATCTGTGCTGATGAATTGTGCAAAAGCATTTGTTGAAATAACCAATGATGCAGCTAATAGTTTTATTTTCATCTATTTCACCAATGCTTTTATAGCAGCTTCATAATTTGGTTCATTTGTAATCTCTGACACTAACTCGCTGTGAGTTACTACACCCTCTTTATTCACACAGACTATTGCACGAGTCGTTAAACCTCTTAGAGCGCCTTCTGGAATAGCCACTCCGTATGTCTCTGCGAAACCTTCACTTCGGAAAGTTGATGCGTGTTGAACATTCGCGATACCTTCAATTTCACAGAAGCGTTCTACAGCAAAAGGTAAATCGGCTGAAACACATAAAACAGTTGTATTTTCAAGCCTTGAAGCTTCTTCACTAAATCTCTTAACGCTAGCAGCACAGACAGGTGTATCAATACTAGGGAAGATATTAATTACTACGTTCTGACCTTTTAGTGATGAGAGAGTAAGATCGGACAAATCCGAAGCAGTTAGAGAGAAGTCTTTAGCCCGTTCTCCTGTCATTGGAATCGAACCAACTACTTTTACTGGGTTTCCTTGGAAAGTTACTTGTTTCATGTATACCTCTTTATTTTAATCCACTAGGGGGTTGTACAATCAATAAAATCCTCCATTTTATAAATCATAAAAGGCAATTCAGAATAATAGCCTTAGTACAAACGGAGAGCGTAAATAATGTGACACTCTAATTTTAATTTAGTAACATTTAGAATATATGTAAATATCACCATGACAGTTAAATGTCATGTAAACTAATACAAGGTAAGAGTAATTTCTTCGTTAAAGACATATTAATTACATCTCAAGGAGTAACAATGTAAATTGTGCAAATTAATCCAAGATTGATGCAAATGAACTTTCCATGTACATATTTTTCAAGATGGAATAGTTTTGGAGGCTTTGTTGCGTAATTCGATGGAACTAAATAAGGAAGTTACGATCTGATCAGCTACATCAGTTAATCATCGTAGCCTTATGCCAAAACCTCGTTACAAAACAACTAACTGGAAACACTACAACAAAGCCCTAATTAATCGTGGGTCACTTACTTTCTGGATTGATGAAGAAGTCATAAGCGAATGGAAGCAAAGTAAACATAGCAAGCGCTGCAAGGTTTTCTAGACTCAGTATTTAAGCTAGCGAACATACCGCTTGTTTGTCCGCATTACACCTGTATAAGCCGTCGAGCCAAGCAGGTTGAGATTTCATTTAAAACTAAAACCAGAGGTGCGATACAGCATCTGGCCATTGATGCCACTGGTCTCAAGGTTTATGGCAAAGGTGAATGGAAGGTCAAGAAGCATGGTACTGACGGGAAGCGTAGAGTCTGGAGAAAGCTGCATTTAGCAGTCGACACCAGTAGTCATGAGATCGTCGCCGCAGAGCTGAGTTTATCTAATGTCACTGATGCAGAAGTTCTCCCTAATTTGCTCAAGCAAACCCGCCGACGAATCATCGAGATATCTGGAGATGGTGCTTACGACACGAGAAATTGTCATGATGCCATACGGATTAAGCGAGCTATTCCGCTTATCCCACCAAGAGAAGGGGCTGCCTTCTGGGAACGAGGACATCCTCCCAATTTAGCAGTTGCTAGGAGGAAGGTTAAGCCTGAGAAACTACAATGCTCAGGTCGGCGAAACCTACGCCATGATTAAAGCGCTGAACAAGCTTACAGGGCTTGGTATGCCTGAAACTCAGTATATTGGTTAAGAACCACTCAAGTTAAGGCGGTTTAGTTTTCTGTACGAATTACGCAACAAAGCTTCGTAGGTTGCTAGTTCGTTGTAAAAAGAAGATAGAAACCACAAGGTCATGTTGCTTGTGGTCTTATTGTTTGGAATAAATCCCTTTGGGATAGGTTCTTAGTATCATGTTAATGGGAATATTAGATTTATTGTCGCTAATAACACTACCCAAGAGATCAGTATCATAATTTCAACTCTTCCCATTTTAATCCCTGTACATTTTTTTTAGAACTTGCTGTAAAAAATCTAACTCATCTTCAGTTAGTGCTTCATGTTTTTTCGATAACTTATAGCTTTCTCTATTGAGTATTTCTTTTATTATTTTTGTTTCGTTCGCGGATAGGTTTTTTAAATTATTTTTTATGAATTCAAATATCATAAGGAACACTCATTATTTCCACTCCATTAACTACATGATAGATCAAGCATAAATTTTTTATGGCTATTTTGCGCATGTTAGTATGCTAAATCTGCAAACTTTTATGGGCTTTGTTGCTTAATTCAGTAAAAATACATGACATGATACATGTTGCTTTACTTTTGTCATATAAAACCCTGTGAGCTTGTTCTGAGCTTGTTCTGAGCTTGTTCTGAGCTTGTTCTGAGCTTTGAGCATGGCGAAAGTCTTTCTAATCTGGGCATTGTGATTTCTTAGGCTTAATTTCCCACTTCTTGTTGGAGCCGTATAGAGCTTCTGGCAACCTACCGCTAAATTACGAGGATGTCTTTGTTCCCAGAAGACAGCTCCTTTTCTTCGAGAGCTAAGCGGAACAGCTTGTTTGGAACAGTATGACATCGTGGCAACGCCTTTGTCATAAGCGCCATCGGCAGATATCTCAATAATTTGTCGACATGTTTGTTTAAGTAAGTTAGGTTAGATGAGGTCAGCTCTGCTGCAACTATATAATGGGTGATGGTATCTACAGCGATATGCAGTTTACGCCAAACTCGACGCTTCCCTCGGTACCATGCTTCTTGACCTTCCATTCACCTTCGCCATAAACTCTGAGACCGTTGCATCGATAGTAATATGTTGAATCGCACCTCTGGTTTTCGTTTTAAATAAAATCTCAATTTCCTTTGTTCGACGACCTATACAGGCGTAATGCGCGGACAATTCACTGGTAATAATGCTCAGAGTCAGTCAGTTTTTTCAGGATCAACGCAAGGCATTTCAACATTAAAGTAAGTTGTTGATGTAGAGATGTTCAGTGACGACATGCCCGTCACATTGACAGGTCATATCAAATTATCGCTTGGTGGCGACATGTATCTCTTTGCAGATTCAACTGGTGAAGTTTTTGTCGAAATTGATCATGACAAATGGTGGGGGCAATCCGCAACACTGATCACTAAAGTTCAAATCATGGGCGAGATAGATAAGGACATGTCAGACGTAAAAGTCGATGTGGATACCATTAAGATATTATACGTCACCTACACAATGAAGACTTGGTGATATCACCGAATCTTTTAGTAGGCTTTCACCTTATAACTAGCGTATTATCAACACCGTCTGTTTTTGACCCAACAGTGTTTTCTCGAAATGTTCAGCTTAAAAAAAATATCAACACTTATCATTTTATTGGTCAGTGCCTCAACGATAAAAGTCCACGCACACCCTTTAAAAAAAATTTGTCGCTACACTCCATTGGCAAACTCTGGAGCACCGCTACTATCTTATTCTTGCCCTCTCGGACAAGGTTTATGGGGAGAGAGTGGCCCCAAAAATTCGGACTCATACTTCTGGATACAGTGCGGTGTTTATTCATCTCCAATAAAGTTTCAACATGTAGCTCCTTTGCTGCAAAAGTTAAATCAACCTGTTTGGAATAAAAAGTCCCCATCGGGCTATCATTGCTTGATTGGTCCATACAGTGATTACCTTTCTGCACTAAAAGGGCAGCAACAAGCTAGAAAGGCGAAAGACTTTAAAGACAGTGCACTAAGAGAGATCGATTTATCGAATCTCAATATGCTAGAAAGCACAACTGTCTATATTCAGCGTCAATTTAGAACGCAACGCTATAGTGTAATCGCTCCATTTGTCATGAGCGGTCCTGGAAGTCAATACCGAGAAAAAGATGAACAATGGAACAGGATGACGTACCAAGACGCATACCGCCTTTGTCAAGAGAAAAAGCTATCTCTTCCCAATGAATCATTCTGGAAAGAAGCCAACTCAAGTGATGTATTCAATGTTTATGGATTGCCATCATCCGTTCCTTACTGGGGGGATAATAAGCAGGCGTTCTTTTCTTCTGGAAGAAAAACCGCCTCTACAGAACAATCATTACTTAATGTACTCTGTGTTCGCCACATAGAACAAAAAGAAGGTGATAATTAATTGAAACTCTAAGCATAGCACTTGTTTTATCGGGTTGTTCCAATACAAATGAACCTCAAGAGTTTGAAGGTTACTTTACCTATGGGCATGAAGTTTCTGATTTTCGAAAATGCAGCAGCACCACCGAGTTCTTTTGGTTAAATGGTCATTCTGAGCAAATGAAAACCATCGAAGAACTATCACAACGACAAGCTGAAAAGATTGGTGAGCTATATCAGAAAGTTCATGTTCGATTTTCTGGTTTTGCTGAAAACCGAGAACTAGTAGGCTTTGAATAAGAAACTGATGGTTTAATCTACATGACGCAGTTTATTGAAGCATCCAATCAGCAACCAAAGTATTGCAAATAACATCATATAGAAACAAGGCTTTTGTAAAATTCAAACTTTCTTTTTAGCAATTGCTAATTTAACATGTCAGTCGTAATGCGAAATTAGAAACGCAGTATGGTAAAGTAATTGTCGCTCACACTCCTTTAGGTAGATCTTGATGGCCCGTCGTCCAACGAAAACGGCAATTACTTCTAAGCCGACAGTGTTGAACAGTTCCAATCCAAGCTTGAACATATTGGTATGTCGTTAGACAAATAGACCTCAACTGAATACAACAATGCCCTCAAGTTTCGAGGGCGTTTGTTTTTTCAGGGGATAAATGAGTGAGGTTAACTTTGTTGCGTCGCTTCGTTGCAGACCTGTTTTTGCACTGCTGGCGGCGCTGGTTCGTAATGGCTGAGCGTCATATTGAAACTGCCTTCACCCCCAGTTATTGAGCGCAATCGTCGAGCATAATCTTGCAGTTCGTTAACTGGAGATTTTGCTCTTAGCATGGTGAAGTTCGCATCGATAGGCTCAGTACCCTCAATCAAGCCTCGGTTCCCTGAAAGATCGCCAGACACATCACCGACATTCGATGTCGGAATATGCAGTTCCATTTGAACAATCGGTTCCAATACAATTGGTCCGGCATTATTGATGGCATCTAGAAAGGCTTTTTTACCGGCGATCACAAAGGCGATCTCTTTTGAATCAACCGAGTGGTATTTACCATCGTAAACCGTTACCTCGACATCTTTGATTGGATTGCCAGAAATAGCTCCTTCTTCAAGAGCTTGTACAATGCCTTTTTCTACCGCAGGGATAAGTGAGGTTGGAATCGCTCCACCGACCACTTTATTCACAAACTTAAAGCCAGTTCCCCGTTCTAGGGGGCGCACTTTCAACTGCACTTCACCAAACTGACCAGCTCCGCCACTTTGTTTCTTATGGCGGTAATGTCCTTCAGCAGGCTTAGTAATGGTTTCAAAATACTCGACACTTGGTTGGCTGGTTTCCACTTCCAGTTTGTAAACAGAAGACATTTTCTCAAGCGCTACTTTGAGGTGGAATTCACCCTGTCCACTAATGATGGTCTCGTTGGTGCGTGCGCGATGTTCAATTCTAAGCGATGGGTCTTCACTGGCGATTTTGTTAAGCACATCGCTGAGCTTTTGCTCATCGCCTCGTTTGATCGGTTTGAGACACAGTGAGTACATGGAATCTGGGAAGTTAAGTGTTTTAAGTTGAACACCATCTTCTTCATGGGAGTCATGCACAATGGCATCAAACTCGAGCTCATCCACTTTGGCTAACACACAGAAATCACCCGCCAGCGCTTTAGGGATTTCACTACGGTCTTTGCCTTGCAATTGGTATAGGTGTCCGACTTTAAATGCTTTGTTATTTTCGCCTATGTAGAGTTGAGAACCGGCATTTATTTCGCCTTGATAGACGCGCAAATAGGCTAACTTACCCATGTAAGGATCGACGCTGATTTTGTATACATGCGCGACGCTGCGTTCGAGTGCTTCACAATTTACTTTGACCTTTTTGCCATTTTTTTCAAGCAGTGGTGGGTTACCTTCATTTGGCATCGGCATGATTTCTGCCAACGTTCTTAAGAGCAGTTCGACGCCTGCGCCCGTCTCAGAAGAAACAAAACAAATTGGGATCACGTGTCCGGTTCTTAACGCTTCCTCAAATGGGTCGTGCAGTTGTTCTGCTGTCAGTTCTGAGCCTTGTTCGAGATAGAGTTCCATTAAGGCTTCATCGACCTCAATAACCTGATCAATCAGAGTTTCGTGAGCATCTTCAACTCGTGAAAGCAAAGTGTCACGTTCTAATTCTGGCTCAAAATAACAGTCGACCACGGATTTGGCATCGGCTGAAGGTAAGTTGATTGGTAAACAGTTATCGCCAAAATGCTCAATGATGTTTTCCATCACGGCTTCAAGCTTATTACCGTGATTGTCTAGCTTGTTGATGATGATCATCTGGCATTTTTGTTGCTGTTTCGCGAAGGTAAATAAGCGATCAGCTGTTTGGTTGATGGGCATTTGAGGGTCGATGATCAACGCTGAAGTTTCCACGGCAGGGAATACGCTGAGCGTGCGTCCGAGTAATTCGTTCTGTCCCGGAGTGTCGATGAGATTAAGGCGATGTTTATTCCAACTTAGGGCGACTGGGGTGGCTTCGATACTGTGTTGATATTGGATGGATTGTTGGTCGAAATCGGTCACCGTATCGCCTTTTTCCACACAACCTAAATGGTTGGTAGCTTGGCAGGTGTAGAGCAGTTTTTCTATCAGTGTGGTTTTGCCGGTACCCGTTTGACCGACAAAGGCGACGTTGCGGATCTTATTGATAGGCATAGAGCCTCCTTGCAAATGACGTGCGAAACCGAGTGAGCCTTTAGCGGCCAATCAACGGTTCCAAAGCAAACCTGATATCAGGCACGAACTGCATTGGAGTAGGGCGGGTTTACCGCCTTTTCGTCTTCCATGTCATTTTTCGGATGACTCTATACATACAACCACCACCTTGCTGAAAAAGCGCATTAGAGGTTACTACGGTATTAGCATGCCGTAATAACCCCGTAATTTATGTGACTTATTTCATGCTGACGGTGATTGTTTTTTAATCTAGGTCATGAAATGGGTGATGGGGTGATCACTGATCCTTTACAGGACGATTTCACCTTCTCGATATACCAAAGCAGGCTCAACATCTTGACCCAGTAAAACCGGACCATCTAAGTCGACCACTTTCGATTGAACAGCGATAGGTAGTGCTGCTCGCATCGCCAATGAAGTGCCTAGCATGCAACCAGACATCAAGGTAAAGCCAAGGCGTTTCGCTTCTTCTGCAAGCAGTAGGGCTTCGGTTAGACCACCCGTCTTGTCGAGCTTGATGTTGACCATCTCGTATTTGCCTACCAATTCATGCAATTGTTGGCGCGTATGGCAACTTTCATCGGCACAAAGTGGAATAGGGTGCGAAATGTCTTTTAGCTTGTCATCGTCATTCGATGGCAAAGGTTGCTCAATCATTGCGATATTCAATGGCGCTAGCGCGGCAAAGGTGGCGCCTAAATCCAGTTCTTGCCATGCTTCGTTCGCATCCAGCACGATCATCGCATCGCCTGCCGCTTCACGAACAGCGCGTACACGCTCAATCACTTGTTCGCCATCGAGCTTCACTTTAAGTAGTTTTGCGCCTTGTTTGATGTAGTTACGAGTCTGGTTTGCCATCGCTTCTGGCGTGTTAATCGACACGGTCATCGCAGTGACAATCGATGCTGGCAGTTCAAATAAATCTTGAGTGTGTTGCTTGCCCGCTAGCTTAGCTTGTAAGTTCCACATCGCGCAGTCGAGTGCATTACGTGCCGCACCACCAGGGAGAAGGGTTTGCAGCTTTTCTCTGAGGGAGACTATGTTCGCGTCACCTTTGGCAAATAAACCTTGTAGTTCATGAGCGGCTTGAGAAATGGCTTTGATCACCGATTCCACCGACTCGCCGTAACGGGGGTAAGGCGTACACTCACCTTTGGCACTGATGCCACTCTGCTCTATGGTTACTCGCACCACGTGACATTCGGTTCGACTGCCACGGGAGATCCGAAAAGGCGTCGCCATTGCAATGGTGACCGGCTCTACATGAATATTCATCGCGTCTACAATCCTTAAATCGCAATAATTTTTTTGGCTATTTCAACTACACCAAATCGCACAGGATCGGTCACTGGTACTTGGTATTGCTTACTCCAATCTTGGCAAAGCTGCGCGGCCTCTTGTTCACTCACCGCAGACGTATTCAAGCAGATTCCGACAAGACGTGTGTCAGAGTTTGTTAAACGTGCGGCTTGCAAATTGGCTTCAATGGTTTGTTCGATGCTTGGTAATTTTGCATGAGGGAGGTTGCGAATGTGCGGGCGACCGATCTCGTGACACAATACCAAAGCGTCTGCTTGAGCACCGTGAAGCAAGCCTAAACTCACACCAGCAAAAGAGGGATTGAACAGTGAACCTTGCCCTTCAATGATGTCCCATTCATGGTCAGTAAACTCTGGGCTAATGGCTTCCACTGCACCGGAGATAAAGTCCGCGACAACAGCATCAATCGAAATACCGCTACCAGCGACTAAGATGCCTGTTTGACCTGTGGCTTTAAATTCTGCTTTACAACCAGATTGCTGTAAGGCTTTCTCAATTGCGAGGGCTGAGAACATTTTTCCAACCGAGCAGTCGGTGCCAACCGTTAGTAAGCGTTTACCTGAGCGCGCTTTACCATTGCCCACTTTCAGCGGTTCATCGTAATGGCGTACATCGTGCAACTTGGTTAAGTCACGTTGCTGTAAGTCATTCAAAGGCGCAAATTCAGAAAGACGTTGATGCATACCCGAGGCAATTTCAAAACCCATTTCCGCCGCTTCCAGTAACGTCGCCTGCCATGATTCAGGAATAACACCACCAGGATTTGCTGTGCCAATCACCAAGGTTTTTGCACCTTGCTGCTGAGCTTGTTGCAGCGTCATATCTGTTAAACCTAGGGAGACGGTTTCTGACGTAAGGCGAAGTTGCCCTAAGCAAATTTCAGGACGCCATTGATGAATGCCTCGCGCGGTTTTTGCGGCGAGTGGGTCGGTGACGTCGCCGAGAAATAGTAAGTAAGGTTGAGCGATTTGCATGATGGTTCCCTCTGTCATTCAATATGTTTTCAAACAATACGTTTTCAAGTAATGGCGTTTTCAAACAATGTAGCCAGTTTGAAGAGGGAAGCCGAATGCCTATTTGTTGTGCGCCTATAACTTGAAGTTATGGACAAAGGTAAGCACTAACTTACTGATTCACCTGATGCTTTACGGAATCAATAAATAGCTTGGTAGAAATGGACTGTAGGGTGTGCTCGGCAAATAAGATAGACACTGAAAACGACAATGTAGGAGAGAGTGAGCGCACGCTGACTGCTTCATCATGCTGATATTGTTTTGCGGTCCAAGGATCAACAATGGCGAAACCCGCGTGGTGTTTGACTAACTCTGCCGCAGCAGCGTAACTGCGCACCGTAATTGGATGTTGGTAGTGTTCGTCGCGAGCGGTTAAGGTTTGGTGCAGCAATAAACCAAGCGGGTCACGACTGTCCAAGCCGATGATTGGCAATTCGTGCTGAATCAAATCATCAAACGAAATGGTGTCGTTGTCCGAATTGAGCGCTTCTTTTGGCGCAATTAGAACAAGTTGTTGCTTAAGTAAAACCTCACTCAAAATCGCGGGAGGGGCTTCTTCGCCAAAGGCAATCGCCACATCCAATTCGTGCTTAAGCAAGCCTGAACATAGCTCATCACGGTTTGCCGTTAGTAGTTCAAACGAGATACCTTGTTGCTTGGAAAGAGTGGCAACGGTTGGAGCAAGCAATTGGGAAGCCAATACGGGGGGAGCTCCAACTCTCAAGTGTTGAGTGCCTTGTTTCACCTTATTGGTGAGCGAGCGAAATTGGCCGAGTTGCTGATAGACCTTCTCTGCTTCTGGAAACAGTGCTTTGGCTTCTTGCGTTGGCACCAAGCGACCTTTGACGCGTTCGAATAAAGTAAAGCTAAGTTGTTGTTCCGTATGCGCAAGCACCCGAGTGACGTTTGGTTGAGAGACATGTAACAAACGTGCTGCGCCAGAGACTGTTCCGGTTTGCATGATGGCATAGAAGACTTCCAGTTGTCTTAAGTTCACTGCGCTTTCCTTTGCGTTTATTGAGCAAGATGAGAATCTCTAATTTACTTCATTAAGGATTGCATCTCTATATGGATGTGCGGTTCTGGTTTGTGAGAGGAAATCATATCGCACCAAACATAGTTGAAATGATTGTATTTTCTTCGTTTTTGTCTGCTTGAATATGTTAACGTGGTGTAACTTCGAACCTCAAGCATACTTGAGGTAAAGCGCTTTTAGAAAAAGGATGAAGAGATGGAAATCAGTGTTGGTGAAGTGGCAAAGCGTTCTGGCGTTAAGGTATCTGCATTGCACTTTTACGAGCAAAAGGGGTTAATTTCAAGTTGGCGGAATCAAGGAAATCAACGCCGTTATCATCGTAGTGTGCTACGTCGTGTTGCGGTCATTAAAGCCGCGCAGCAGGTGGGCTTGTCATTAGAAGAGATAAAGCAAGCACTTGAAGAATTACCTAAGCACCAAGCACCGAACAAAGTTCAATGGGAAACCATGGCAAGCCATTGGCATGAGCAGTTAGAGCAGAAAATTCAGAAACTCAAGGCATTGCAAAGTGACTTAGGTAGCTGTATTGGCTGTGGTTGTTTGTCATTAGAAACTTGTGCATTAAGAAACCCGGAAGACGTATTAGGGAAAGATCATGCAGGGTCGAATTTGACGCTAGATGAAGAAGGGTGAACGCCTTCTCCACCTGCATACTTTAAGATTTGAATGTGGATTATTGTTCTGCGGCTGAGTACAGCAAGCGTTCGAATCGTTCATGGCCATGAAGAAGTTCAAGGTCTTGCTCTTCCGCTAGCAGGTCTCGAATTGATGGGCTGGTGTCTATCGCACGTTCAAGATCTTCAATCGCTTGTTCTTCTATCCCTAAGCGAGAGTATGCACAAGCACGTTGATACAACGCTGGGCCGTTGGTGTCATCGACTTCAAGTACGCGGTTACAAAGGCTCAATGCCCAGTGGTACTCTTTGATTTCCATTGCTGCGTCTGCTTTGTATGTAAGCGCTTCTAAATCTCCAGGTCGAACTAGTAAGATCTCATCGTAAATATCGATACGCTGCTCAGGTGTTTGTGAGCTCTGTGCACGCAACCATAAGTTGTGGATTTCGTTGATTTTCTCAATCTCTTTGTTGTTCTCACTGATGATACGCGTTTTGCGTTTTAAATCGCGTTCTAATTCTAGGAATTTTTTCTCATATTCTTGAGCAATTTTTTCGAGGCGTTTGTCCGCCATTTCTGTGGTGTTGTTCTTAAATTCGCGAAGAGATTGCCAACCAACAAAGGCGATCAAAGAAGCGACACCAGCAATGATGTAGAAGAAGTAAGTGACCGTTACGTTGGCGTAGTTCAACGATTTGTCCGCGACAGTCAGTTCACGATCGGTGATTTCGACGATCATTCGTCGCTCCAGATCTTGTTGTTCCTGACGCAGTGATTTCAGTTCATCGAGGATGTAGCGTTCCATCAATGGTCTGTCTAGCATCTCGGACTCTGAGTATTTTTCTTCTGATGCAAGAGTTGGAAAGGAGAGCAGAGCAGCGAAGAAGATGCCGATGAATAAGCGCATAGAACGTCCTTTTGCGTCGAGAATGGATGGATCTCTGAAACCATAGCAAATACAGACTAGGTTTAGCAAAAATCAGATGAAAAATGCTTGTTTTATAAAGTGTTCTGATGGGCTCATATCTTGTTCTTTTGATCATGAATGGATACTCTTTCCGGTTAGTAAAGCGATGGAAAAGCAGAACCAAGGAACAGAAGTATGGATGCCAAAGCACAAGCTTATCTCACCCAATATATGGAGACACTCTCTGAACAAGCGCAATCAGCGATTCCCTCAGTAAGCGCGCTGACGAGTACAACGCCAATACTTGTGCTGAGCTGGTTAGAATTGGCCAGAAAACGGCCTCTTGTAGTATGGAGCTCTGGTACAGCGAACACGGAGAGGTGATGCCTCAAGTCGGGCACTTACAAGTGGTGACCAATTGGGACGGCGAACCTGTTTGTATTATTCAAATTACAGACGTCAGTACCTGCCGATATTCGGACGTGAGTGAAGAATTTGCCCAAGCTGAAGGGGAGGGCGACCGCACGATAGCTTGGTGGCGAGAAGCGCACACTAAATTCTTTAAAGCGGAATGTGAGGAGCTTGGCATCGAGTGGCACGATCAACGTTTATTGGTGCTTGAGCGTTTTAGAGTGGTTTACCCTATATCCAAGTAACCCAACTACAAAGGTTTGGCGCGTTGCCAAGCCTTTTCATTAAATACGATGATTTACGCCAATTGTTCTTGGCTATAGAGTTGTTGGAGCAGCGCTTGCCATTCTTCTCTTAATACGCCGTACTTAATGGAATCGTAGTACTCGCCTTGGTAGTAACGTACTTTACGAATCCGGGCTTCCTGTTGCATACCAAGCTTTTCTGCGCAACGCATCATTCTTGGGTTACCAGACCACGTTGTTAAACCAACTCGTGCTATGTCTTGGGTTTCGAATATATGGCTAATCCAAGGTACTAGCGCACAAAACCCCAACCCTTTGTCCCAAGAGTTTGAATCGTAAATGACGATGCCAGCTTCAAGCCAGCGAGTGCTCTCACATTCCCAATACCAACTCACTGAACCAACGGGCTTACCTTCGAACTCAATCAATAACATGTCTTCACCTTTCAGTAGGCGTTGAAAGGTGTGGTTACGAAAGCCTTCTAATGTCGGTGTTTGATAAGGGAAGTAAGGACCGTTGAATTGCGCCCAGCGTTCATCCTCAGTGATGAGCTTATAGAGCGCTTTGGCTTCTTCCGGAACGGCTCGTCTTAATGTGACGCCTTGGAAATGGTACATAACACTCCTTTTAGTACGAATAAGAGTAACGAATTAACGTTTGACCGCAGTGACGCTGAACATGTGCCAATGTTTTGCATTGCCGAGAGCAGTGCTGCCATCTTCATCCCGCTCATGGAAGTGGAGAATGTCATATCCTTCAAACAATGCCTCGACTTGCTCTCTGGTGAACGCACTGATGTCTGGATGCGTTTTGGCTTTGACCCAAGAGTCTTTCACGCCCAGTAAATCCCCACAAAAAACACCACCGGAGACTAAGGCTGAGTCGATTCTTCGCCATACGCTTTCAAAGTGCTCACTAGGGCAAAAGAACAAACTCGCGCTGGCAATCAACAAGCTGCATGGCGGGTAATCAAAATCACTAAAGCAAGACTGCGATATGGAAAAGTTAGGATTGCCTTCGAAACGCGTCAAGCAAGTTTCCACCGCATCTTGATGAGTGTCAAACGCGTAAACGGTAAAGCCTTGATTTAGGAGGTAGTTGGAATCTCGACCGGTACCGCATCCTGCATCAATGGCGATTTTGTTGTCGAGCGTAAGCAGATTGGCGGCACGTTCTACGTTTGGTCGGTGAGGTTGGCTCGCAACCTTTTGGTAGTATTCGTTCCATGTTACTGACATTGAGATTCCTTTCTTATGTGTAAAAACGCTACTCAGTGCTGAATAGCGTTTTGATTTAGATTTGTCGATTTTATCCTCGCAGGGAAGCTAAAGCTGATCCTCGATTGGCAGAATGCCCGAGAACCAAGCGCCCATTTTTCTCCACACGCTGGCTTCTGGCTCTGAATCGAACTCTTCGCCTGTTGCTTGATCAATCCATGCGATATCACCATCTTTGATGATGAGTTGATAGGCATTTTCTTTCAACTGCTCTGGCAAAACGGTTTGTTGTTTTTGCACGTACTCTGGTTGCTCTATAACTACGCCCATCTCTGTATTGAGCTCAGCCGAACGCGGATCCCAGTTCATCGAACCTACAAACAAGGTTTTCCCATCGGTCATCATGGCTTTGGCGTGCAGACTCGCTCGGCTGCTACCGGTTAAGCTCCATTTACTTTTAATTTTCGCACTGGCTTTTACTTCCCAAAGTTTAATGCCCGCTTTGACCAAATCTTCTCGGTACTTGGCGTACCAACCGTGCACAGCAAATACATCGTTTGATGCCAAGCTATTCGTCACGATGGTGATATCTATCCCGCGTTTTGCCGCATCAGTCAGAGCTTTTGTTCCGGATTCTGTCGGCACAAAGTAAGGGGAAATTAGAACAAAAGAATCTTCGACGTTCTCAAGGAGTTCACCTAAGTTTGCGACCAGTTGGCTTTCTTGAGTGGCAATCTTATCGGGTAAATCGAACCATACTTGGCCTTGTCCCCAATACAGTTTCAGTTTGCCTTGTTGGAGCTCCTCGTACAGGTCTAACTCTTTGAAGTTATAGGGACCGGTAGAAAACTTCTCTTCCAATTTGAGTTTTTTTACTTGCGCTTGAATCGCATCGTCTGCCACTTTTTCAGACTCAGGCACAATCCATTCCATTGGGATGGCATAGAGACTATTCCAATACAAATCGAATTGGTCCGCCGTTTGCGTCACGGCCTCGCCATAAAGCATCAAATCGAAATCACCAAACTCGACATTGGACTCGAAAGAGAAGTATTCATTACCAATGTTTCTGCCGCCGACAATGGCAGACACACTATCGGAAATCAGAGCCTTGTTGTGCATGCGACGATTAAGGCGGTCAAAGTCACTTGCCAGTGCAAATACACGCGCATCTCGATATTGGTGTGGGTTAAACAGTCGGATTTCGATGTTTGGGTGAGCGTTCAGCTCTGCCATTCCTGCATCGTTTCGCTTTTGCATGTCATCTAGAAGCAGGCGAACGCGTACACCACGTTTTGCTGCTTCATACAAACGCCACGTCATTAGCTGACTGGTTTCATCACTGCGGTAGATGTAGTACTGCAAATCTAGGCTTTTTTCGGCAGATTCAATCAGTGCGATTCGAGCTAATAGCGCATCGTTTCCCTGATTAAGAGGGTAAAAGCCAGTGTCTGAGTTCGGGTCTTTGTCGTAGCTTTCAAAAAATTCTGCCAAAGATGAGTCATTTTGATAACCGAACTGAAAGCTGGTGGATTTCTCACTTGGATCTCTTGGCTGAATTGAGGAGCAAGCCGAGACAAGTACAAGCATTGAACCGAGTAAGGCTTTAGAGAGAGAACGTAGCAATGCACACTTCCTTGTTAATACACAACGTAACTCTTTGATTATATATCAAGCTTTAAATCTGGGTAATGCGAGTGATTGTAGCCAAGTCGCAGATTTCTCAATAAACCAACCGAATCTGAATGACTCGATATGGCTTTTGGAAGGCATATTATTCGGGCGGACAATATCATGTTTTTTACTTATGTTTTACTCAGAAATGGTCAATATCACTAATATCTGGTGGTAATTACCAATACTGCACTGAGAAAAATTACTGTTTCAGCTTAACTTATTGATATTTAAAGGGTAAACGTTTGGCATGACGATTGCGTATAAACAGTGAGCGTGAGAGGTCGTAACTTGCGGAGATGGTTAAGTTTTTGTTAATTTTATTAACTTGCCATGGATAGTTCTTTTGTGATTGATAATTGCGAAACACAGCGGAAGCACGGCGCTCTTATAAAGTTGTCTATTTCAGATGCAAACACTCACTGTTTGTCCGCGGGGAGTAGGAGATTGGGTTATCGAACGTTTCGTTTGTTAATTCATCTCTAAGGCGAAGGCCTGACGGGGATGAACAGGAGAATACAAAAATAAAAAAGGATTTTTGATGTTAGCAAAACCAGTATTACGTTGGCTTTTACCCTTCGTCGTAGTTGGTGGTTCTTATGCGGGTTATGCCGCGATTGCCGCTACTGCGCCCGAAAAAGAGTCAATCAAAGACACCATAACTGAACCCACAGTACAAACCTCTTCACTTTTTCCTACCGATCATAAAGTTGTTATCACCAGTCACGGTGAAATGCGTCCATTCGAAAAAACGCACTTAGCAGCGCAAGTTAGCGGCGAAGTGATCAGTTGGCACCCAAATTTTGTGACGGGTGGAATCGTAAAGCGTGGTGAAGTGTTATTCACGATTGAAAGTGATAACTATGAAGCGGCTGTTCTACAAGCAGAAGCGGGCTTGGCAAGTGCACGTGCTGCGTTGATCGAGGAACAAGCCAAAGCGGAAGTCGCAAAACGCCAAGCGAAAAAGTTAAGCGACAAACAAGTCACAGACCTTTACCTACGTAAGCCCCATGTCTTGAGTGCTCAGGCGCAAGTTAAGTCTGCACAAGCAGCGTTGAAGCGAGCTAACCGTGACCTAGAAAACTGTAAAGTGATTGCGCCATACGATGCACTTGTTGTTGAGCGTGATATCGGTGTGGGGCAGTTTGTCTCTTCCGGCTCTCGAGTTGCAACCTTGAACAATATCGAAGTGGCGGAGATCCACGTTCCTATCGCTGGTTTTGACAGTGCATTCCTTCCTGAATCTTTGAAAGAGCTACGTGCGACTGTAACGCAACAAGGCATTCTATCGACGACTCGTGAAGGCAAAGTCGTTCGCGATCTCGGCATGATCGACAGCGCGACACGCATGATCAATATGGTGATTCAAGTTCGTGACCCGTATGGTCTAGACAACAATCAGCCACCGATTAAGTTTGGTTCATACGTTGAAGTGAGCTTTACCGGTAAAGAACTCAAGCACATTTATCGTCTCCCTCAGGAGCTAGTTAAGAACCGCACCGTTTGGGTCGTGAATGGCGAAAACGAACTGCAACCGAGAACGGTTAATGTACTTCGTGCAGAGGGTGAGTTCCTACTTGTGGGAGAAGGTCTTGAGCAATCAGACAAGCTGGTTCTGACGTTACCTGAGTACCCGCAAAAAGGCATGGCTGTCCAAGTCGCAAAAAAGAATGACGACTCCGAAACCGTCGTACAGTAAGTAGGAGTCAATCATGGAAGAGAATCAACAAAAGGGCATCATTGCCTATTTTGCGAATAACTCTGTCGCCGCGAACCTAATGATGGTGTTCATCATCGTGATGGGTATCGTGAGCTTCATGTTCATTCAACGACAAATGTTCCCGAACGTTGAAGTTAACTACATCAACATTCGAGCGGCTTATCCTGGTGCGTCTCCGCAAGAGATTGAAGAGAGTATCTTGTTTAAAGTCGAAGAATCGATCAAAGACGTCACTGGCATCAAAAAGACCGTGGCACGAGCTTCTCGAGGCAGCGCTTATGTATCGATAGAAGTGGATGTGAATGCCGACATCAAACGCGTATTGGACGATGTAAAGCAACGGGTAGACACCTTATCCAATTTGCCGGCAGGCATGGAACCCATCAACGTTTATCAGGTGGAATGGCGACAAGAGGTGATAGAAATGGGCTTGGTGGGCGATAGACCACTGGAAGAGCTCAAACCTATTGCGAAACAAGTCGAAGATGAATTACTGCAACTGAAAAATGTCATGCTGGTGGATCTCAATGCACCAGAAGAAGAGATTGCTATCGAAGTTGATCCGCTGATTCTTCGTAAATATGACTTAACGCTAAGTGATGTGAGCAACGCGATTCGTCGTTACTCAGCGAACTTTTCTGCAGGTGAAGTAAAAACCAACGCAGGCATGATCGCCGTTCGTATTGAAAACCAGTACTACCGTGGTGATGAGTTTCGCAATATCCCGGTGAAGTTAGGAGCGAATGGTGCAAAGGTACTCCTTCAAGATATTGCAACGATTAAAGACGGCTTCACAGAAGAAGACCGTTACTTTGAATACTCGGGTCAAAACGCGATCTACATGGCGGTTCAAGCCACGCGTGATCAAAACATCATCCCAGTTGCTAAATCCGTTCGTAACTACATCGAAGCAAAGAACAAAACCTTACCTGATGACATTCAACTGAAAGTTCTCGTCGATATGACCTACTACCTAAATGGTCGTCTCGACATGATGCTGAAAAACCTTCTTCAAGGTGCCGCTTTGGTGGCCATCATGCTCTCGGTATTCCTTCGTTTCCGCTTAGCAATGTGGGTAATGTTGGGGCTACCAGTGTGTTTTTTAGGCGCAGTAATGATGATGCCAATGCTGGGTATCACCGTGAACATTGTGTCTTTGTTTGCCTTTATCATGGTGCTCGGTATCGTGGTGGATGACGCCATTGTAACCGGGGAAAGTGCCTACAGTGAGATCGAAGAGAAGGGCGGTGGTGTTGAGAACGTTGTGACGGGTGTTAAGCGTGTCGCGACTCCGGCAACCTTTGGTGTGTTAACCACGATAGCGGTGTTTGCCCCATTCCTACTCTCAAGTGGGATTGATAGTGCCTTCTTCTACGGCATTGCGGGTGTGGTGATCCTGTGTCTAATCTTTAGCTTGATTGAATCAAAGCTGATCCTTCCAGCTCACTTAGCACACACTAACTTTACACCAATCAAAGCGGGCGGTTGGCGTGATAATTTCAACAAGCGCTTCTTCGGCTTTGTTAATGGTCCTTACCGAAGCTTCGTTAAGGTTTGTACTCATTGGCGTTGGACCGTGTTTGCCTTTTTCTGTGGTCTGTTGTTGATTAGTGCTGCTTTAGTTAGCTCGAATTACGTGCGTGTGATTCCAAGCCCGAAAGTACCAACGGATTATCCGGCGATTACGATTGAGATGAATGACACGGTATCGAGCGAGCAAACCATCAATGCGTTAAAAACCATTGAAGGCGTGATGCAGAAAATCGAGAATCAGATCATTGATGAGCATGGTCAGGGGATGATTCGTGATGTGCTTTCTTATAACCGAAGTCGTACTGAAGGTCGTATTCTTGTACCGCTTGTGGATGAAGAACTGCGTCCATTCAATACCTTTGAACTTGCACGTCGCTGGCGTGAGGCAATGCCAGTTATTCCGGGCATGAAGAGCTTTAAGATCCGTGAGCAAAGTGCAGGTGGCGGTGACCGCGACGAGTTTGGTTACTTGCTGTTTGGTTCGGACATTAACGAGCTAAACGAAGCGGGTCGCTACTTGATTGGTCGCCTCCAGCAAGAAGAAGGTCTGTACGATATCTCGTCGTCTATCGATTCTGGTAGTAAAGAGGTACTGTTATCACTTGCCCCTGTTGCTTATGATTTGGGTTTGGATCTCACCATGATCGCAGAGCAAGTCGGTGGCAGTTTCTACGGTGGTGAAGCGCAGCGCATTATTCGTGATGGCGAAGAAATTAAGGTTATGGTGCGTTACCCGCAATTGACGCGTGAAGCCTTCTCATCACTGCGTTACGCTGTGATTACCACGCCAGCAGGCAAGAAGGTCATGCTTGGTGATGTGGTGAAGATCAACGAGCAACCGGGCGTGAGTACCATTCGACGTGAAGGCGGTTATCAAACCGTTTATGTGTATGGCTCTATAGATGAAGAGTTGGTTGAACCTCAAGAAGTCGTGAAAGTTATCGACGACAACATCTTACCGGACATGAAGCAAGCCTTCCCAAGCGTGAAAACGGAATTGGGTGGTGACATCGAAGAGCAAGCTGCGCAGCGTAACGAGCAAATCATGTTCTTCATTGCAGGCATGATCATCGTATACATCTTGCTGGCTGTGCCGCTTAAGAGCTACACCCAACCGCTTATCGTCATGTCGGTGATTCCGTTTAGCTTAACGGGGGCGATTTGGGGACACTTCTGGCTAGATATGGACATCAGCATGATGTCGACCTTTGGTTTAATCGCGGCAGCGGGTGTGGTTATCAACGATTCCTTGGTGATGACAGATTACGTTAACCAAGTGCGAGAAAAAGGCATGAGCATTAAGCAGGCGGTTGTTGAAGCTGGCTGTGCACGTTTTCGAGCGATCACGCTGACGTCAATTACCACCTTCGCTGGTGTACTTCCTATCATGTTTGAAACCAGTTTGCAGGCGCGTTTTGTTATTCCGATGGCGGTCGCGCTTGGTTTTGCCGTTCTGTTTGCAACTGTCCTTACCTTGATTCTGGTACCTTGTTTGTACCTGATGCTAGAGGATATTAAAAACATCTTCCGCATTATTAAACGATTCTTTGGTCGCTTGATAGGTAAGTTCAAATCACAGTCATCAAACACTGTCGGCAACGAAAGCACACAAAGCTAGTTTCACCTAAAGCGGAAATCTAAGCAGCCTTCGGGCTGCTTTTTTGTGCCTTAAGCGAACTGAAATGGACTATCTATACTATAAGTTGAGTGAATGGTTAAATATTCATAAATATCGTTGGTTAATTTAACACTGTGTGTGTGAAATTCGCCATTGAGCAGATGGTGGAAAAATAAACTCTTGTTTAAGTTGTTGATATTAAAGGTTTAAAAAGTTGGCATCCTATGTGCAATGTATAGAGTGCAACCCAATGAACTGCTAATCCCTAAGGAGCTTATTATGCAAAGCGTATTTCTATCTACTCTAGGTCTTATTGCTGTAATGTCATCACCAATCGCTGCTGCTAACACTCTAGACAAAGAAGAGTGGAGTGCGGATTTACGTCAAGAATTTACAACAATGAAGCATGAGGCGGTTGCGGACATCCAACAAATGAACATGGACGCTATTGATGAACGCGATGAACGCATTGTTAAACACATCAAAGAACAACAAGCTCAACTGGTAAAGATCAAATGCCAGAAGACAGAGGCAACCAAGTCATAACCTCTGACGACAAAGATTCCGTGTTAGTCACAAGGACGAGTGATTAACCAGAGTGCATCCGATACAAGCACGACGTTAGTGAGCAGTCAGCGTCAACCTTGTTGCTCTATTTGCCAACCTATTAATGGGTTGGCTTTTTTATGCCTGTTGATTGAGGAGGGGGCGCTAAAACTGGGAATTGAGTAGGAGAAATACGGCAGATAGAAAAAAGCCCGCGAAGAATACCTTCACGGGCGAAAAAAGGGCACCAAATTGGGTGTCTATTCATTTTGGAGATGGTCGAACGTCCATATCATACTGACAATAGGCTTGGTGAGAGGCTTACCACCAGTGCGACCAACGAGGCTAAAGTTAACATTGTTGTAATCATTGTTAAAATGTTAATTCTTCAATCAATGATTTCATTATCGTTAGTTCAAATTGTGAATGTGTTGTCTGTGTGTATTTATACTGTGCTAAATGTCGTTTTTGATAATAAAACTTATCATAAACCCTATAGTGATCATTGGGGTTGGTTATATAAAACTCGACATACCGCATTCTCAATTGTTCATATTTGCACTTAATGCCACATAATAACCCTGCATTTGTTAAGTGTTTGTGTTGTTTTTAACGCTTTTCACTGAAAACAAAAAGAGCGACCTAAGCCGCTCTTGTTCATTTTGATAAATTTACTTATCAGTCGTTTTAGATCTCTTCGTGTTTATGGACTAGGCCGAAGTCAGCTAAAATGGCATACGCGGCAGGGATCATAAATAACACCAGCAGAGTGGATGCGAAAATACCAAACACGATGGAGATAACCAGTGGTTGGATAACCTGTGCTTGCAGGCTGGTTTCAGTCAGTAACGGAAGCAAACCTGCTGCAGTGGTCATTGATGTCAGGAATACTGCTCTAAAGCGTTCCCGACTGGCTTTGACTACCGAGTCGTGCACATTATCTCCTTCATCGACATGATGGCGTATGTACTGAACTAACAGAATCGAGTCATTCACCACAATCCCCGCTAGTGAGACAAAGCCCATCATACTCGGCATACTTAATGAGTGACCGAGTAGGATGTGTCCCCATACCACGCCAATAAAGGCGAGTGGAATCGCAAGCATGACCACGAATGGTTCCAAATAACTGCGGAACTGGTAACTCAAAATCGCAAACACGCCAAACAAACCAAGCAAGAAGCCTTTACCCATTGATGCGCCAGTTTCCGCGGTATCTTTGGCTTCACCTTCAAAATCGAAGCGAAGGCCAGGATACTTTTGCATAAGCTTTGGCGCTTCATCTTGTTGGAACTGACGAATAATGGCGGTTGAGTTGGCTTTCGTATTGTCGATATCGCCGAATACGCTAATGGTGCGTAGCCCATCAATGCGCTGGATACGTACGTAGTTTCGCTGGAAATCCAAAGTTGCAATGGTCGCGAGTGGAATTTGACTGCCATCGGACAAGATAATTGGGAAGTTTGCCAATTGCTGTAAGTCACCGGCTTGTGCTTTATCGAGACGAACTTCGATGGAAATGTTTTCTACTCCAACTTGGATTTCGTCTGCAGTTTGGCCAAAGAATGCTGCACGCAATTGATTGGCGATGAGTTGGCCGTTAATCCCGTAAGCTTCTGCGCCCGGACGCAGTTTAACCAAGACTTCTTCTTTACCCATACGCATGTCGTCCAATACGCCATGGACACCGTCAAACTCATTCAGGTATTGCTGAATATCGATAGAGGCTGCTTTGAGCGCATCCAGATCATCATGTTTCGCTCGAATTTCAATCGCCCGGCCACCCGGGCCCATGGTCGGTTGTTTAAATACCAACGAGATAGGATCGGCAAGTTCACCAATGTCTTCGCGCCATGCATCGATAAATTCATCGATGAGTGCGTTACGACTCTCTGCGCCCAGCAAATCCAGACGCACCGTGGCAATATGAGGGCCAGATTCATTCGCATCGGCATTGGCGTTGAATTGGCTGGTGATGTGCAGAACCAATGGACTGCCGTCTTCCACTTTTTCTGTCCATTCTTTATCTAGCTTTTGAGCGGAAGCGACGATCTTATCGACGACAGCTTCAGTTTGAGACAGAGAAGAACCCGGAGGAAGAATAATGCGCGCTTCTGCAATGTCGCCATCCAACTCAGGGAAGGGTTGAAACTTAAGCAAACCACCTACTAGCGTGGCAGCGGAGATAAGAAGTAATGCAACCACGCCACCCATAAAGGCATAGCGATACTCGACCACTTTATCGACTGCGTTGACCAAGGTGGTGTTGCGGAAGTTTTCAAAAGAAGCGAGCAGCTTTTGTTTGAACTTCGGTGTTTTTCGCTCTTGCTTTTGTTTATGCAGTGAATGAGAAAGGTGGTTAGGTAGGATCAAGAAGGCTTCCACCAAACTTAAACTCAGTACGAGGATCAGAACTTGAGGAACCGCTTTAAGTACCGCACCCATTTCACCTTGCAGGAATAACAAGCTACCGAAAATACACACCGTGGTTAGGAAGGAAGAAATCACCCCCGGCAGTACCTTTTTCACGCCTTTAATTACGGCATCATCGATCTCTTCTCCTCGGTCGAGGTGAGCGGCAATCGATTCAGCAATAACGATGGCGTCATCCATCATGATACCGATGGCCATGAGTAACCCAACCAAAGACATGATGTTGATGGACAGGCCAAGTTGAGCCATCAAAAATAACCCACCTAAGAAGGCAACGGGTAAACCAGCTGCGACCCAAAAAGAATAGCGAAAACTAAAGAACAACCACATGGTGGCGAAGACCAAAATGATACCTTGCCAGCCGTTTTTGACCATCATGGTCAGGCGATCC
This sequence comes from Vibrio sp. Sgm 5, assembly GCF_026241575.1. Lineage (NCBI taxonomy): Bacteria > Pseudomonadati > Pseudomonadota > Gammaproteobacteria > Vibrionales > Vibrionaceae > Vibrio > Vibrio sp. Sgm 5. The sequence continues at coordinate 56,839 of NZ_JAPHPY010000020.1, read as the reverse complement.
CAAAGCACGGATGAAAGGTCATTGGTCATTTGTAGCATCACACCATCTGGCGCAATGACTTGTTGTTCTTCGACAAATTGAGCAACACGTTCTTTAATGCGCAGTGCATCGTCTTCTTTGTTTTTGCTGACTTTTAGTAGGGCAGAAGGGTGACCATCGAAGAGGACTTTCTGTTCGTCCAATTCAAATCGATCAGTAATCGTCGCAATGTCTCTTAGACGGATGATTGATCCATTTGGACCGGAGCCCACGACGATAGTCTCAAGCTCTTCTGGCGTCACGCGTCGTTCGTCAAAGCGGATCAGAAAGTTCTTATCTGGCGTTTCGACATTACCACTTGGCAACTTGACGTTCTGACGACCAATCTGCTCAGCAATATCACCAACACTCAAGCCAAGTTGTCGAATGGCTTGAGTATCTAACTCTACTCGGTATTGGTGGTCAGAGAAGCCAGCAACTTCAACCAAAGACACATCGTAATCGAGCTTTAATGTGCGCTTAAGTTGTTCTGCATAAGCTTTTAGCTCTGGCCATGTGGTGTCTGCAGTGATCGCGACATCCACAACTGGCTCATTCCAATCCAACTCTTGGACTACGGGAGACTCAATTTCTTGTGGGAAGTCATTAATCGAGTTGATTTGAGTTTGAACGTCGACCAACATGCGGCCAATATCAGCATCTTCATTCAGTTTTAAAATCAGTCTTGCTGAGCCCTCTATCGCTTCACATTGCGTTTCTTCAATGTTCGCGAGTCCATCGACGGCGTCTTCCATGCGTACACAGATGCTCTCTTCTACTTCTTGTGGAGAGGCTCCGGGATAAACTACGCCAGCCATGATGTAGGGCGGATCAAACTCCGGAAAGGTTTCACGCTTAATCGTAGATAGTGAAGATATCCCCAATATTAACAGCGTCAGCATCAACAAGTTTGCTGCGGTTGGGTGTTTGGCGAAGAATCGGATCATGAGTCAGACTCCTCGGCTTTCTGTTCTGACTCAGGTGCGGCTTCTTTTAACAACATACCGTTAATCGCAGGCAGCAGGTCGTTGATGATAAGCTTTTGACCTTGCTCAAGATCGCCGTCGATCACCACGTGATTATCACGGCGATAGAGAACTTCTACAGCCACAATATTTAAGCGATTGTCTTCACCCATCAAGTAGATTTTGTCGCCATGTAAGGCTCGTTCAGGAATAACCCAGCTCGGATTCTCTTGCCCTTCAATGAGCGAGCGTACAAACATGCCATTAACCAGTGGCGGCGCAGAAGTCGGATTGAGTGAGCGGTAGTCTTGTTCGATTTCCAGAATCACTCCAGCGGTGGCTTGGCTTGGGTCTACCGTTTCGCTGATTCGAGCAACTTTAGCTGGCCAAGTTGCGGATAAATTGCCGCTGTTAAGCTCAATCGTGGCATGAATGGCTGACATGTCTGGGCGCGGAATACCCGATTCATCACGGCCAAATTCCCCAATACTGGAAGTCAGTGTCTGCATGTCATGAATGGACAATTGCGCTTCAACTTCCATCACGTCAATGCCATGCGCCGTCACCATGGTTTGTTGAAGGTTCACTACTTGGTTCTGTTCTATCTCGACTTCCGAGATGCGCAAATCGTAAGGCAGAGTAATGATGGTTTTATCGAGAGAGCGCTTTGCCTCGTCAACTTTTGATGCATTGACTTTGACTAACGCTTCCGCAACCCGCTTTTCATCTGGCATTAATCCGATTTGGTTTTCGATGTCCAAAACTAATTTGCGTTGAGAGAGTGCGCTTTGCTCTTGTTGATCAACATCCGATTGAGACGTTAAGCCTTTCTTACGTAGGTTTTGTTTACGGTCTAACTCTTTGTTGGCGATAACCAAACGGTTTGCTTCGATCTTGAGTGTACTTTTGAGGTTGGCTTCTTCTTGAGTCAGCTTAGCCAAAGAGGTTTCGGCAGATTTGAGGTCGGCTTGAGCTTGAACCAATTTCAATTCGTAATCGAGAGGATCGATTCGCAAGATTTCCGTTCCTGCTTGCAACACCTGTCCTTTTTCCAGTTGCGGATGACGGTAAACCACTTTACCGGTCACTTCGGCTATCGCTTTCCATTCAACTTTCGGAGCGATTTTACCAAAGCCAATTGCGACAGGTGCTATCGCCTTAAGCTCTAGTGGAATTGTCTCGACCAGCCTTGCTCTATCACCTGCGGGTTTAACGGGTAAGTCTGGTTTAAGGCTAATCGCAAGAAAGAGGATAATGACGCCGACAGCAAGAGCAGGAAAGAGCAGAAGCTTTTTATTGATTTTCATATTGGTCGCCCGAGTCTAGAAATCCATGTTTCATCAGTTGTATGTTGTGTTCGAATAATCGGTTCAAGAAGGCTTCAGAAAGCTCAATGCCATGAATCGCAAGTAAGGCCGGTGGTGCCATAAATGGGAACACCATGAGACTAATATAAGAAACGCGGCACAGTTGTGGGTCGGCGTCTTTGCGCAGAACGCCACTGTCGATGAGCTTATCGAACATAATGCCTTGCATCGGCTTGCTGATGTCAGCAAAGACTTTTTCTAGTAACTTACGTTGAGTCTCTGAGGGGGGCATATGCATGACTTGAGCAATCAAGCGGGGGAATTGCGGTACTTTGATCATCTCACGATAGTAGGTACGCATTAAGTCGAGGAAGTTCTTTTCATTACTGTCAGACAATAAGGCCTGCATTTGCTTTTGCATCGGTGACAGCGTTTCACGCAGCATGGTCTCAAATAACCCTTCTTTGTTGCCAAAGTAGTAGCGAATCATCGCCACATTCACCCCTGCTTTTTGGGCCACCAAGCGAGTCGAAACTTTGTCGTAAGCCATGATGGTGAAGAGTTCGCGCGCGTGAAAAATCAGTTTTTCCCGTGCGTCGATTTTATCTGTGGGTCTTCCCGCCTTTCGATGAGCTTCCGTCACAATATTGTCTCTTAAAATATTAAACATTTGATTAATTATAAACCGCTGATTTCTCATGCGACATGCGAAAAATTAATCAGTATTTAATCAAGTGATTAATTTGTGAAGGGAGATCATAAAAAGAGCAGGAGAAACTGCCCTTTATTGAAATAAGAATGGGTTTGTCTAATAGATGCCGGCTTGAGAGGCTGGTTTCAACCCCAACTCAACACAGTCCAATTCGGTCTATCGGCGTGCTCTTTTAGGCGAGGGCATGGATTGACCAGATAGGCGTGATCTGCGTATTCACACAGTGGTAAGTCGTTGATCGAATCTGTATAGAAATGAATGTCTGAATAGGTCTCAAGTTTTGCCTCTAGCCATTGTTTTAAGCGTGTAACTTTGCCTTCGCGATAACTCGGGATACCTTCTATTTCAGCGGTGTAGCCGTTGTCTTGTTCGACTAAATCAATCCCGAGCGCGTTAGGGATACCGATACGTCGACCAACCGCTTCAACCAAAAAAGTGACGCTGGCAGAGATGATGACCATATCAATCTCATCACGAGAAAGTTGTTCAATCAGTGTTTTGGCTTGCGGGAATTGTTTAGCCAGAATATGGTTTTCAACGCACTCTTCCACTAAGGCGTTTACCTGTTCAATAGGCATGTTTTCTAGCGGCTTCATGGAGAACGTTAGGTAATCTTCCATGTCCAGTTTGCCTTCTGCGTACAAGCCCATTAGACGCTGATCTTCCTCAATAAAGTTAGACGCAGTGGCGATGCCTTTCTCAACCATAAATTCATTCCAAATCATTGCGCAGTCAGCGTTGATTAAGGTTTCATCCAGATCAAAAACGTACAAAGGTTTGGACATAGTTGGCTTCTCACAGTTTGGATTGAGGTCGATGTAACGTGTCGTTCAGTATAGAGCGAGGTTTACGAGTGTGGGACGTATGCTAACGACAAACTGTGACGGTTTCGTTGCACTTTTTCTGACCATGACAAAACTAAATGACTAAGTCGTGGGATGAAGCATTTCTGACTTGGTGATAGAAGGCTACAATACAGAGGTACTTTAGAAACCGCGTACTTTAGATATATGGCGTCTTTCGAACCTGATCTCAATATTGTGTACTGAATACAGTCCCGTCTTTGAGCGATAATAGCGCCACTCGCGCAAAGCGAACGTTAAGAAAAATACAAAAAGAACCCCCGATATGAACCAGTATGTAAATGATCCATCCAATTATCAGTTGTTAATTAAAAACTTGCTGTTTTCCCCAGTTGCTTTCAACCCCGAGCAAGAAATCGTCTACGCAAACCACCGCCGTCACAGCTACAAAACGTTTCATGATCGTGTGAGACAGTTTGCAAACGCGCTAACCAAAATGGGCGTAAAGAAAGGTGATACGGTAGCGGTAATGGATTATGACTCACACCGTTATCTTGAATGCTACTTTGCCATCCCGATGATTGGTGCAAAGCTGCATATGATCAACGTGCGCTTGTCTCCAGAGCAGATCCTTTACACCATCGACCATGCGGAAGATGACATTATCCTGATCAACGAAGAGTTTCTGCCAATTCTGGATCAGATCAAAGGTCGTATTGATACGGTGACGCGTTACGTGGTTTTGCGCGATAACGATGAATGTGAATACGAGCGCCTTCTGGAGCAAGAAAGCACCGAATACAACTTCCCTGATTTCGATGAAAACACCATCGCGACCACTTTCTACACCACGGGTACGACGGGCTTCCCTAAAGGTGTGTTCTTTACTCACCGCCAACTGGTTCTGCACACCATGGGCATATTGAGCACCATCGGCACCAATGCGTCACAAGGTCGACTGCATCAAGGTGATATTTACATGCCGATTACGCCAATGTTCCACGTCCACGCATGGGGGCTTCCGTACATGGCGACCATGCTTGGCGTGAAACAAGTCTACCCGGGCAAATATGTACCAGATGTTCTTCTTAACTTGATTGAACAGGAGAAGGTGACGTTCTCGCACTGTGTGCCAACCATCCTGCATCTGTTGTTGAGCTCACCAAAATCCAAGTCGATGGATTTCTCTGGTTGGAAAGTCGTGATTGGTGGTGCCGCGCTACCGAAAGCATTGTGTAAATCAGCCCTTGAGCGCGATATTGATGTGTTTGCGGGTTACGGCATGAGCGAAACAGGACCAATTCTGTCTATTGTTCAACTGACTCCTGAGCAACTCGAACTCGACCTCGATCAGCAAGCGGAGTACCGCTCTAAAACGGGTAAGAAAGTCGCGCTGGTAGACGCTTACATTGTTGATGATGAAATGAACAAGCTCCCCCACGACGGCGAAAGTGCGGGTGAGATTGTGGTTCGCGCTCCTTGGTTGACTCCGAGCTATTACAAAGACAACAAGAACTCTAAAGCCTTGTGGCGTGGTGGTTACCTACACACTGGCGATGTCGCGCATATCGATCATGAAGGCTTTATCAAGATTACCGACCGCGTAAAAGACATGATTAAGATTTCTGGTGAGTGGGTCAGTTCTTTGGAGCTGGAAGACATTCTACACCAGCATCAGGCCGTGTCGGAAGTCGCCGTGATTGGCATGCCTCATAACAAATGGGGCGAGGTGCCGTTGGCATTAGTGACGCTAAAAGATGATGCAGAAGTAACGGAGAAAGAGTTGTTAAGTTTCGCCAAAGACTTCATCAGCAAAGGCATTCTAGCCAGAGAAGCGTTACTACTGAAAGTGAAGATGGTTGACGATATTGCGAAAACCAGCGTCGGTAAAGTGGATAAGAAAGAGCTGCGTAAACTTCATCTGTAAAGTAGTGAAGCTGTTTGCATCCAACCCATAATATTCGGCCCCGATACATAGCTTGTATCAGGGCCGATTTTTATCTAGTGACGCGAAAGTCTTGGTTGTGTATTAAATCAAACCTTGTTCTTTCGCCATGTGGTTAGCGATGCTCGGCGCTTTCCAGATGCTTGGAAGCAGTATGAAAGACACAGGAACAGCTGTAATCACGATGAAAGACTGCAATGCTGAGATACCGCCAGAGCCCATCGAGATAAGCGCGATCGCCACCACACCCATCATTAAGCCCCAGAACGAGCGGATCACTGCGTTTGGTTCTGTAGAGCCAGTCATTACCACACTGATGGTGTATGTCATTGAGTCACCCGTTGTCACGATGAACGTCGTGGTCAGGATCAAGAACAATACTGAAATCACCATCGGGAATGGTAGCTCAGAAGTAATCGCAAGCAGAACAGCAGGCAAGTTAAAGCCCTCAAATGCCGATGAAATCAAACCTGGGTTTTCTAGCTCGAACGCCAAGCCACTGCCACCAACGATGCTGAACCAGAAACACGTGATCAATGGTGCAGCAATGCTGATAGAAAGGATTAATTGGCGAATTGTACGGCCGCGTGAGATTCGCGCGATGAAAATTGCCATCATCGGACCGTAACCAATGAACCAGCCCCAGAAGAAGACTGTCCACCAACTTAGCCATTCGGTGTCACCACGGTAAAGCGCCATTGGAAAGAAGTTATCTACCATGCGGCCAATGCCTTGCACGTAACCATCGACAATAAAGCTGGTTGGGCCGAAGAACAGGATGTAACCAATTAGAGCCACAGACAACACGATGTTGTAACGGCTCACAAGCTGGATGCCTTTACTTACACCGCTTAGGGCAGACAAGGTGTACATCAAAATCGCAGCGACGATCACTAAGCTTTGAGTAACAAAGGTATCAGGTAAGCCAAATAGCGAGTTCAGGGCGTAACTGATCTGCAAACCTAAGAAGCCAATTGGGCCAATAGTACCTGCGGCTACAGCGATAATGCTGCATGCGTCAGCGACGTCGCCAATCCAACCGTTGATCGCTTTGTCACCAAATACTGGGTAAAGCAGGGTACGAGGTTTGAGTGGTAAGCCCTTATCGTAGTGAAGGTGCATCAAAACGACTGAAGAAAGACAACCTAGGATAGCCCAAGCAAGGAAACCCCAGTGCATGAAAGACTGAGAAAGTGCATTGATTGCAGATGCTTTTGGCGACGCTTCGCCATACAGAGGTGGAGCAGAAACAAAGTGGGCGATAGGCTCTGCAGCAGCCCAGAATACACCGCCACCAGCGAGTAGGGTACAAAGTACGATCGACAGCCACTTGAAGGTGTCGATATCAGGTCTCGCTAAACCGCCTAAACGTACGTAACCCGTACGACCTAGTGCAATAGCCAAACCAATAAGGAAATTCAGAAGGAGTAATACTTGCCAGAAGGCACCGAAGTATTGAGTCGCAAACCCAAAGCCTGCGTTGACCATCGCGGTCAGAGATTCTGTATTTGTTAAAGCGAGCAGAACAAAGACAGTAAGGAAGCTACCACTTAACCAAAATACAGGGTTAGTGAGTTCAAGGCGCTTGATAAGGGAAGGAGGATGAATCGCAGAATAGTCTGCCTCCTGAATAGGAGCATGAGAGGCGGCATTCGTCATATTTGACATAATTACTTCGCTTTTTAGGGCTCGGAAGCCGTGCATTTCCCTCACACAAATAGGTCGAAAAGTGTGAGGATGATCAAAAAGCCGCTGATACTAGCACGTTGAGCACCTCAATATAACCGTAGATTCGGAATAATTGTCTACGTAAGCGGCAAATTACTGATTTCTAGGTAGAGATTTTTTGCGTGAAGTGCGCCGCATTTCGTATGTAAATGACATTTCCTTTATTCTTGTAAGGACACCGCAGGATTACATTGAGCGAACCTGTTCTAATAAAAATTAAAGGTCTTACCCTATGGCTCATTTTGAACTCAATGGACAGTGGCAACTTACCTCGCCACAGCGTCCAGACATCAATATTCCGATGACTTTGCCTGGCGATAATGTCTCTGCACTTTTGCAAGCAGAGCTTATTCCTAACCCATATGTGGCAGATAATGAATCCAAGGTTCGTTGGATTGAAGAATGCGATTGGCATATTGAACGCGAGTTTGCTGTCGATGGTTCTGTGCTCTCTGCCAAACAAGTGTGGATGACGCTAACCCGTGTAGACACCTTAGCGACCTTTTATATCAATGGTGAGCAAGCACTAACTAGCAGCAATATGTTTGCCCAGCAACGTATTGATATCAAACCTTACTTAAAGCAAGGCACTAACGCGATTCGAGTTGAGTTTGTCCGTGTGGATTTAGAAGGGCTAGAACGTGCAAAGAAACTGCCATTCCCTATTCCTTCGGCGATGGGGAACAACCAGATCCCGCACATGAACTTGATTCGTAAAACCCAATGTCATTCAGGTTGGGACTGGGGCATTTGCTTGATGGTCTCTGGTATTTATGACCCGATTCTAATTGATGTCGTTGAAGATGTGTGGCTAAAAGGATTCGCGACAGAGCAACAATGGAAAGCTGACGGCAGTGTGCAGGTCGATGTCTTAGTCGAAGTTGAAGCGGATACCCAACATCATGAAATTGTTGTTGAATTTGATGGTCAGCGCCAATCGATTCAAACCGAAGGAAGTGGTCACTATCACTGTCAGTTCCATATTTCCAAGCCAAAACGCTGGTGGCCTGCGGGTTATGGCGAAGCGCATCTTTATCCGATAACGGTCGCTTGTGGTGAGCAATCACTGTCACGCATGATTGGTTTGCGAGAGCTGAGTCTAAACAACCAAGCTGATGAGCATGGCTCGGCGATGGAGTTTGTCGTTAACGGTGTACCAATCAATGCTAAGGGTGCAAACTGGATTCCGGTGGACGCCATGCCGGGGCGAGAGTGTGAAAGCCGATACCGCAATCTGTTACAGAGTGCTATCGATGCCAATATGAACATGATTCGTGTCTGGGGTGGAGGCCAATATGAGAGCGAAACTTTCTACAACCTGTGTGATGAATTAGGCCTGTTGGTTTGGCAGGACATGATGTTCGCTTGCTCGCTGTATCCATCCGATGACGATTTCTTGAAAGATGTGGAACAAGAGTTGCGATTCCAAATCCCACGTTTGAAAGAGCACCCTTCGATTGCACTTTGGTGTGGCGATAATGAAGTGATTGGTGCGATTGGCTGGTATGACGAATCCAAGCACAACAAAGTCAAATACACAGTGAATTACGATCGTCTGAATCGAATGATCAAACAAGTCATCGGTCAGCAAGACGAGTCACGTCGATTTTGGCCAAGCTCACCTTGTAATGGCGAGTTGGATTTTGGCGATGCGTGGCACGATGACAGTAAAGGTGATATGCACTTCTGGGACGTTTGGCACTCCGGCAAATCGTTTAATGCTTATCTAAACATTAACCCGCGTTTTTGTTCCGAGTTTGGCTTCCAATCTTGGCCGTCTTTTGCAGAGGCAAAGAAGTTTGTGCCAGAGCAAGACTGGAACGTCACCTCACCAACGTTTGAGCAGCACCAAAAGAACCCTCGTGGTAACAGTATCATCACAGAGATGTTTACTCGTTACTTCCGCTTCCCATCAGGCTTCGAGGAGATGTTGTACTTAAGCCAAGTTCAGCAAGCGATGGCAATCAAAACTGCTTGTGACCATTGGCGCGCCATCTCTCCAATATGTCGTGGCATGTTGTATTGGCAGCTTAATGACAACTGGCCAGTGAGTTCTTGGTCTAGTTTGGAGTACAGTGGCCGTTGGAAGCAATTGCATTACCATGCGAAACGCTTCTTTGCGCCCCAGTATTTGGTGTTCTCAGAGCACACCGGTAAGCTGAGCCTCCATTTGCTAAACGATGCCAAAGAACCCGTTGATGTGAGTGCGCAATTACATTGGGTGAACTGGCAAGGTGAAGTGAAGCAAACTTGGTCGCTAGAGCACACCGTTTCCAGTGACAGCAACATGGTTGTCTGGCAGTTGGATGGGCAGTTTGATTCGTCTGAATTGAAGTCAGGCTTCCTCTACGTAGAGGGACAAGCAGGCGAAGAGCGAATCACGAACACATGGTTTAGCACTCATGAACTGAAAACCCTGCCGATGCAGAAGGCGAACATCAAAGTGACGATAGAAGCCAACCAAATCACGCTGGTGGCAGATAAGCCAGCATTCTTTGTGCATCTAGAAGCGGACACGGATGGTCGATTCTCCGAATCCAGTTTGACGTTACTTGCTGAACAACCTGTAACCGTGACGTTTTTTGGTAAGGATGTGGCGGCGATGGCAGAGTCACTTCGTGTTTACCATTTAATGCAATAAGAAAGCTTAAGCGAGTCGAAGCACAATACACTCAGCAAAAGGGAGCTTACAGGCTCCCTTTATTGTTTCTTGGGTTCGCTAAAACAAATGACGCTTAGCCCAAGTTATGGCCTGCATTCTATTTTTGACTTCCAGTTTTCGAAAAATGCTATATAGATGAGATTTCACCGTGTGCTCGCTCACAAACAAAGAGTCTGCGATATCCAGGTTCGAGCCTCCTTGACATAGTGCGGTCAATACCTGCATTTCTCGCCGCGTGAGCTCAATATCGAGCTTACTGTCTAACTCAGTAACGGTGTGATTTAAGTTCATCAAGTAGCCAATCAATCGATTAAGAATATCTCGAGATAACCAGTTCTCCCCATTTAAGATTCCTTTAAGACCTTTGATTACTTTGTCGAAATCGTCTTCAAAATAAAATAAACCTTTTAGGTTAGACCAGCTGAGTAAACTCTCCACACCTAAGTTTGGTTCGGCATTGACTAATATCGTAGCGTCGACGTGGTGAAGCTCACTCAATGTGACTTTAACATCACAGAGGTCGGGTAGAGAGCTGTCAACGATCGCGACATAGTGTTCGTCATAGTGAACGGGTAGTTCCACACCCGCCCCTTTGGCTAATAAAACGGGTTGCCCTAAGCGCTGCTCGATTGCGGTTTGTAATCCTCTGCCTTGAATATTGTTGAAGGTGAACAATAAAATAGTGTTGTTGGTTGGATTGTCGTACATCATTAGTTTGCCTCCTGTCGAGACTGCATAAATTCATTTCCTACTTGGTGAAAGCGGTAGAGCACCAGATCGAGTAATCCGTCAAAGCAATGTTTCACCATGGGATTTTCAAATATCCTGGCAGCAGGCGCTTTAAAAAAGGTGACTCGCCGATGGTGGTAGAAATCCCGTATAAAAATGTCGAACAAAAGTTGTTTAATCACGGGCTCATGAACAGGAAAGTGGATGATCGCGTTGCCCATTACTTGAATAATGTCAGAGACCAAAAACTTCAAAATTGAGCGGCCTAAATGCCATAGGCTAAGAATCCTGAATTCAGATCTCAGCTCCTGATAAATCATGTGTCCGACTAACATACCTTTACAGTAATAAAGCCGAGCTTTACTTGGGGATTGGTCGAATTGGTTAAGTGTGTCTTCCACGCCTCCTGGCGTTATCAGTTGCTTATGTACAGCGTTGATTTGCTCGAATTCAGACACACTGATTTGGTTGAGGGAGCAACTTTTTACATCGGTAACTTGGTATTCGTACACAATGTCTTTAAAGCTCAAATAAATACTTTTACTTTGAGAAGCTTTGACTCTTTTATACTCGCTGGAGGTGTATTGATATTGTTCTCCGATGAAGTGCGAAAAGGCCAGTCGCTTTAATAGACTCGGTGTAACTTTACCGCTTTCCCACTGGCTTAATGTTGGTTGATTTAAGCTTTCGAAAGCGCTGTAACTCCTTGCTAACTCATCGGCTAACTGGCCTTGAGTCAAACCCCTTTCCTTTCGAATTGCAGCAACAGCATGCGAAAATTCTAACTTGCTAACCATATATCTACGTCCTGAACTCATTATATTTTTTGATTGCTTGAAGCAGCCCGAGATGGGCCAAATTTCTATGTTCTAGATTTTTTAGTGAGGTACATCATTTGGTCAGCATGCTGGATAAGCGCGTCACTGTTACTCCCTTCATGAGGGAAGCGCGCCATTCCGATACTCAAACCGATGTGAACGTTTTGAAAATGGATGAAAATAGGTGCACTACATGCGTGTTGTAGTAAAGACTGAAATTGTTCTAAATCCTTTGTACTTTCTAGGTTGGGAAGACAAAGGATGAATTCATCACCACCAATTCGTGTAGCAAATTGATCGTTCCCCAGCAGTTGTAAGATCCTTTGGGCGGTGACTTTCAAAACCTTGTCGCCGGCATCATGGCCGAACTTATCATTCACGGCTTTAAAGCTATCTAAGTCGATGTACAACAGAGCAAACGGTTGAGCGCGTTGTATCTGATGTTCAATTAACTGATGGCCTTTAAAGCGGGAATAACACCCTGTCAGCTCGTCTATCTCGAGCAGTCTTTCTAGTTTTTCGACCTGTTCGTACTGCATTTGCCAAGCGTTTTGCCAATAACGCTCTATAGAAAGCAATCCTTTGTAAATAAAAAGGTTGAACAGGTACAGAAACGTACTCCGAATGGAGAACTCACTTAAACCCTGTAGTTTAAACGGGTCACTACCTGCAACTATCAAATCTATGTTAAAGCAAGCAGCCATTGATAGTGCGTATACAATTAGCGACCAAAATACGCCAAATTCAATTAAGGCTAAAAGGAGATTGACCGTCACTAACGACGAAAAGAGAAAATGCCCGCCTAAAAAATAATACAGGTAAAAAGTGAGTGTGAAGCCGAGGATAAGAGCAATAACCACCGCTTTGTTTTTTTGTTCAAGAACGAAAAAGCGCCCAGCCCAAAGATAAGTTAGGCAGGCGACAGCGGCGAACAGGTAAGGAAGGTATACAACAAATTCTACCCCTCTAATTGCACAAGCGAATAGGGTAATCAGAATGCCCAAACTCGTAGAGCGCATGTAATAGCGCGTAAAAATTTTGGTGAACTGTGTTCTGTCCATAGTTATGTCTCAAAGGAACAGCAAATAATGGGCAGACTAGGAGAGGATTCTGTATGGATTGAGTGTGGATGGATGACTTGTAAAGACGAAACGACTTACCCCGCATGAGTCTGTAAATGCCAGGCGCATGTGCTTTTTTGGGCGTTTTTCTCGTCTGCAAGCGACACTGCATTTCATAAAGTTGCTCGATACCTACTGCCGTTTTTATAAACTATTCTATGAGGCAGGGTTGCATAAAACTATACGGTTTTCGGGAAAATGCCCCGATCTCAATATGTCCGCATAAAAAGTGGGTAAACGGCAAATTTAGTGAGGTAAAACTAGTACTTACATCCTACTAGTGAATTTAAATTCAGTCTAAAGTATGAGGTGTCTACTTGAGTTTTTGATGGATACGGTAACCCATCGCGTAACCAATATAAAATAGCGCAGCGAGTGTGAAAAAAGCGGATATATAAGCAACAAGATGATTCAACCCCAATCCGAAGGATAGAGTGAATGCGATACCATTTACGGCTTCTACTGGGATCTTGTACCACGCGGAATGCACAGTTGATCCAAATAGAATTAATGTACCAATTAAAAAAAGTGTGCCGACTGTTAAGCCAACCCATCTGCTGCTGTTCATGCGTCTTCTCAAGGGTTACGACGTTCGTAACAAAATATTACAAGACAAGCATTATACAACTGAGTGAGGGGCAAGGTGGTAGCAATATTTGCACGATTAAATCAAGAGGCCACCGAAGTGCCCCCTTTTTAACCGGTTAGCATCTTAATTAGCCAATCCACCGGATGAAGTAAGGGATGATCAGCGCGTTCGCCAAATCGATAAAGAAAGCACACACCAAAGGCACAATAATAAAGGCTTGGTGAGAGTTACCGTATTTTTGTGCAACGGCCGACATGTTCGCCATTGCGGTTGGGGTAGAACCCAAAGAAATCCCCCCAAAACCAGAGCAAACAACCGCAGCGTCGTAGTTCTTTCCCATTAGAGGAAAAACGACGAATATGGCGATGCAAATAGCCACAAAGAACTGCGCGCCAAGAATGATAAAAATAGGTCCTGCTAAATCGACCAAAGCCCATAGCTGCATGCTCATCAGTGACATGGCTAAAAACGCGCCCAACGCCATATCCGCAATCAACGCAACCGCTGGTTTTCTTGCTGGCCAACGAGTACCTGTAAGGCGAGGGTAAGAGGCGGGAATAAGGTTAGAAATCAAGATACCGGCGAACAAACAGGTCACGAACAACGGTAACTCAAGCCCTAAGCTGCTTACGCCTTCGTTCAAAATTGCGCCCAAGATGATACAAACATGAATCGCTAACATCGCATCTAAGAAGTCATAAGCATTGATAGACGGTTGCGGTTCATCCTGCGCCGTACCCACGTCCATTTCTTCCACTTTAGCTGGCTTTAGGTTGTGTTTGTTGATCAGGTATTTTGCAATCGGCCCGCCCATCAAGCTTGCTAAGATCAAGCCAAACGTTGCACTTGCGATGCCGATTTCCATTGCGGTATCCAGATCGAATATTTCAGCGATGCGAGGTGACCACGCAATCGCGGTGCCGTGTCCGCCGATCAGAGATACCGTGCCGCTCAACAAGCCCACCGCTTCAGGTTGATCTAACATGGTCGCAATTCCAATGCCGGTGAGGTTTTGAATCAACATATAACCGATGGTGACCGAAAGCAGGATCAATAATGGCTTACCGCCTTTGAACAGATCTTGAAGGCTAGCGTTGATGCCGATGGTGGTAAAGAAATACACCAACAACAAGTCTCGGGTAGCAAGATCAAATTGGACATCGATTTGAGTGACGTAATGGATAATGGCGAACAACACCGATACCAAGATGCCGCCGGAAACCGGTTCAGGAATACTGAATTCCTTTAAGAAACTGCTGGCTTGGGTTAGGCGCCTGCCTAAAAACAACACGATGATCCCGAGGGTCACCGCGAGAAAAGATTCGACTTGTAATACACCGTCGACAAAGTTCATAACCACTCCTGCTTTGGTAAAACATGATGAGAGAATTAATCGGTACGTTTATCTCTAAACATACTGACATGTTTGTATGACATCCAATTGCATACCAACGAATTTGAACCAAGTCGGATTGTGCTGAGAATCGTATTTTCGTAACCGATAGAAAAGAGGAGTAATACAAGGTCACATGTACCTATGCATGACTCCTCTTGCTTCGATTAAGGGCTCGTTAGTTAAATAGCCAGTAGCTTTCTGGATTGTCTGGACATTGATAAGGACCACATTCGGCAAAAGTCCCAATCACATTCAGTGCCACAACAGAAATCGCCAGCAAACATGTGATGCGACCTAGATTGCTCATTTCGTAAGGTTCTGGAGACTCCTCTTTACTGGTGAGCATCAGAATAACGGCGACCGCGAAAATGGTGGCAACAAACAACACAAACGCCCAAGTGTAATAGTGCATCCCGAAGATAGGGCTACCGTATCCAGGCGTACCGGGAATCACGTGTAAAGAGACTTGTCTCAGTGACGTAGCGACGCCATAGAGTGCGCCAATAAGGACCACACCATAATGTCGAGATTGCGGTCCATACACCACGTTCAACAAGAAGCCGAACATGATCATGATGAAGCCAATGCGCTGCAATAAACACAAAGGACAAGGCAACTCATTCAGTACAAATTGCAGAACAAAGCCAATCAATAAAACGGCTGTCATGCCCAGTAAACCAAGGGTATTAAGTAAAGCCAGATAGTTTCGATTCATGTGCAATCCCCTTTACAACAAGATGGAAAGAGGGTCGGTGGCGTGATGATTGAACCAATACAGTCCAATGATCACCGAGGAAGCAAAGAAGGCATAGCCCACCGCTTTCTTACCTAAAAATGCACTGAGCATCGCAATCAATAACAGCAAAAAGATTAATGTCATCATGAGGGAGTTCCTTCCTTACTCTCTGATTTCAATCCTTTTAACTATAGGAAACGCGAGCCAATGCGCGACTTTATACCCAATAAAAAAGAGGAGGGGTTAGATTCGAGGTCCCAGATGAAGCTAACCCACTCCCCAAAATCGTTACTTAGCTCATTCGGTTTAACTTTGTGGAGATTGTTCTAATGCCCAATCACCACCCAGTGATTTGTAGAGTGCGACAGTGACCTGAGCCGTTTGCAATTTGGCTGCGATTTGTCGGTCTTGCATCATGCGTTTCTGGCGCTGAGCATCCAGTACAGATAAGTGGTCAATCAACCCAGCACGGTAGAGGGATTTGGCTTTCCCCACGGCTTTATCTGTCGCAACCAAAGCATCATCAATGCGGCGCTGATTCTCTTGGCTTCTGCCATAAGCAAATAGTGTGGAATCCACTTCAGCAAAAGCCGAATCGACGGCGTGTTGGTAAGTCAGTGTTGCTGCGCCAAAACGAGCTTGGTTGATGTCCTCTAAGGCATCGCCACGACCACCATCGAATACATTCCAACTGATGCCTGCCGCGCCAACCCAGCCGAAAGAATCACTGCTAAACAGATCATCAAAGCTAGAAGCGGACACGCCCGGAGCGCCGGTTAAGAAGAACTTCGGATATTGATTGGCAATACTTGCCGCAAGTTCTTCATTGATGGCTGCCATTTCTCGCTCCGCTAAGCGGATATCAGGGCGACGCTGCAGTAAGTCGGAAGGTAATCCGATTGGCACGACATTTTGCATTGCTGGTACACCTTGAGTTTCTGCAAGTCGCACTTCGACTTTTGATAAAGGCTCACCAAGTAGTACCGCGATACGATGTTTGTGTACTTGCTGCGCGATTTCCAACTGAGGAATGATTGACTCCATCGCTGCAAGCGTCGCTTTGGCTTGCGCTAAATCGAGATCCGAGCCATAACCGCTGCGAACCACTTTCTCGACCAAGTCCATGGTTTTTCTTTGGTCTTCAAGGTTTAATTTGGCTAAGTCGAGACGCTCGCTTGCCCCTTGATACTGCAAGTAGTTATGAATCAAATCCGCAGTAAGCAAAGTCGTCAGCCCGCTTTGATAGATTTCAGCTTGCTCAACACGTATTTGGGCGGCATTGGATTGACGATCAATGCGACCAAACAAATCCAATTCCCAAGCGATACTTGCTCCGGCAAATACACCATCATGCTGGTTGTCCAACAAGGTTGTATTGCCAATTTGTGGTGGCAGGCCTGCGGCGGAATCACCAATCGGGTTCAGCGCAGGGCCAAGCAGCGAGTCGTTCTTACTCAGCTGATAATTGACATATCCAGCACCAACATTGATGGTTGGTACCTTGAATGACTCAACAACGCTCTTATAGCTGTCTGCCATTTTGATGCGCTCTGCCGCGACCCTAAGCGGGATGTTTTGGCTTTGCATATCAAGCACCAAATCGTTCAACGTTGGGTCGTTAAACTCTGTCCACCAAAACGCTTCTATCTCAGCACTGCGGCTGACGCCATTTTGGTCGGTATACAAATAAGTCTCGGCCATGCTGGTGGTTGGCGTTTGATAGTCTGGCCCAACGGCACAACCGGATAAACTCATTGCCAATACCAGTGGCGCGATAACGAACTTTCTCATGATTACGCCTCCTTCAATTCAGCGTCAGTTTGCGTTGTTGGTGATTTTTCTTTGTATGCCAAGCGATACAGTGCCGGCATGATGAACAGTGACAACACGGTCGCTGCTGCCAGACCGCCGATGATGGTGGCTGCCATTTGGTCGAACAAGAGATCCGATAGCAGCGGGATCATGCCGAGTGCGGTTGTTAGTGCACCCATCGAAATCGCCATGGTACGGTTAACGGTGGCTTCTTTGATGGCATCCGATAATGGGCGGCCGTTCGCACGTTCCAACTCAATTTGGTCCATCAACACAATGCCGTTTTTAATGATCATGCCCGTCAGGGTGATGGCACCAATCAACGCCATAAAGCCGAATGGTTTATCAAAACCAAGCAGAGCAAAGGTGGCACCGGTAGCCGCCAAAGGCAGTGTGGCTAGAATGATGATCGGTTGCTTAAAGCCGTTAAACATTGCGACCAGAATGATCACCATGATCAGCATGGCTTTTGGTAGCTGTTTAAATATGTCAGTAACCGCTTTGTGTTCATCGTAATATTCGCCGCCCCATTCCAAGCTGTAGCCGGCTGGCAGAGGAATCGCTTCGATTTGAACTTTCACCGCGTTGCGCACTCTTGCTGGTGTGGTTGAACGCTCAACACCTGCTTGTGCTGTGATGGTTTTGACGCGATTGCGGCGCCAGATCATGCTCTCTTCTGGTACTAGCTCAAAGCCATCGACCACTTGGCCGAGAGGCACACTGTGCATGCCAAGCAGCGAACGCACGGGCAATGTTTCTAGTGATGCCATGTTTTGAGACGTGCCACGCAGCTGAATTGGAATCAACTCGTCATTAAGGTTCATCTGACCTAATGGCATGCCATCAGAAGCGCGTTTTAAAGCAAATGCGATGTCCGCACGGTTAATGCCAGCTTGACGCATCTTGTCTTGATTGATGATGGGTTTCAGCACCTTGCTTTCTTGACGCCAGTCATCACGAACGTATTTGGCATCTGGGTGAGTAGCAAAGATTGCTTTTGCTTGATCCGCCAGTTGGTGCAACACTGCTTCATCAGGGCCAGAGAAGCGCGCTTCTACTGCGTACTTGTCTGAGGTCGCCAGTTTTAGTGCTCTAAAGCGAGGTTCTGCGTCTGGGAATGTGTCCTGCAACCATTTGTCACCTCGTTCAACAAGTTGGCTGATGCTTTCGTAATCCTTGGTGTTAATCAATATCTGCCCGTATGCAGGATCAAATGGCTCTGGTTCTACGGTCACCGAGAAGCGCGGCGCACTTGCGCCCATGTAGCTAGAGATGCTTTCTACTTCTGGCTGTTTGAGGAGCCACTGTTCGACTTTGCGCATGTCTGCTGAGGTTTGCTCGATCTTGGCGCCATTCGGTAGCCAGTAATCAAGAAACACGATAGGGCGATCCGATTGCGGGATAAAGTTCACCGCCACGTAAGGCACAGCCACGGCAGTCACTAAAAGCAGGGGAATCAATGCTGTCAGTGCTTTCATTGGGTTATCAACCGTCCAAAACACCAACTGCTTGTAGCGGCTTGGCTTTGCGTCTTCATCGACAGGTGTTGGTTTGATGAACATCCAACACATCAGTACGGTGAAGGTCATCGCGACCAACCCAGACAGAAGAAGCGAAGACGCGACGATGTAGAATACTGAGCCCGCAAATTCGGCTGAGTCAGTTTTGGAGAACAGAACCGGACTTGCACCCATGATAGCAATGACGGTCGCGCCAAGCAGAGGGACGGCGGTTTCCTTGACCGAATCAATAGCCGCACGTGTGCGCTCGATACCTTTGCCCAGTTTTACGATCATCATGTCAGTGATCACGATGGCGTTGTCTACCAACATACCTAGAGCAAGAATGAAGGTACCAAGCGAGACTCGGTGCAAATCAATGCCTGCAATGTTCATGTAGATCAGCGTGAGCAGGATAGTCAGTAATAAGCTCGAACCAACAATTGTCGCGCTCTTAAAGCCCATGAAGACCAACAGCACCACAAACACAATGCCGACACTTTCGAGCAGGTTACCGACGAAGTCATCAATCGCTTTTTGCACTTCTTCAGGTTGGTAAGCCACAGTAGAAATATCAACGCCAAGCGGCAGTGTTTGTTGGTAGTTTTGGATGATGTCGCGAATCGTGTCGCCGAGCGAGACCACATTGATGCCTTCGACAGGGCTGACCGCTAGCGTCACCGCAGGCTCACCATTAAATCGGCTTTCTGTTAGTGCTGGTGTTTGGTAGCCCATGGATACATCGGCGATGTCACCTAAGCGAATCAAGCCTGTACCTAGTTCACTCACACCACCTTTGATGACCAAGTTGCGAATATCATCTAATGATTGAAATTCACTGGTTTGAGTGATGCGAATGCGCTCGGTGCCAGCATCGAACTTACCTGCCTCAAAGGTCATGTTCTGTGTGCTGAGTTGGTTCCACACCTGCGCGACAGACAAACCATATTGAGCCAGACGTTCGTCAGGCATATCAATGTAAACCACTCGTGGTTGCACGCCGTGTAGCTCAATCTTCTTGATGCCTTTTACGGCTTTGATTTGGCGTTGCAGTTCTTCTGCATAGCGGCGTAATTCTTCAGGTGCGGCGTCTTGGCTATGGATAGAGAAAAGCATGCCATACACTTCAGAGAACTCATCTTGAACAATGCTGATCTGAGCTGTAGACGGCAGTTGCAGTTTTACGTCGTCGACTTTGCGGCGCAGTAAGTCCCATTGCTGCGGAAGTGCTTTGGAATTGAGGCTCTCTTTCAAGTCGACAAATACCATTGACATGCCCGGACGAGACAATGAGCGCAGGCGATTCAACTCGGCCATTTCTTGCAGCTTGGTCTCAATGGTATCGGTAACTTGTTGCTCTACTTCTTGTGCTGAGGCGCCCGGATACAAGGTGACGACGACGGCGGTTTTAACCGTGAAGCTAGGGTCTTCCAGCTTGCCTAAATCGAAGTAAGAATACAGCCCTGCCACCACACTCAAGGCGATAAAGAACAACACGAAAGTACGCTGTCTTATCGCGAATTCAGCTAAATTGATCATGATTTGAACCTATAGCGTTTTGATGGTTAAGTTCGGCGTGTTGTCGCCAGCTTGCAAATAATGAGTGCCGCTGATGACCACATAGTCGCCTTGGTGGAAAGCGCCAGAAACACATGCTTGATGAGAGTCGATGGACTGTAAACTCACTGGTTCGGTATGTACGATAGCGTCACGAACGACATTGACATGTAGCGTTTTCTTTTCACCTAAAATCGCAGAATAGGGGAAGCAATGACTGGATTTATTTGGCTGAAATGAGGTTGTGACCGTAACGGCTTTGCCATTGAACAGCTCGTTAGAAATTGAATCGATAGCTAGAGTGACAGGGTAAGTTTGTTTGATGAGATGCTTTTTAGGCGCGATTTCAGCGACGTTCGCACGGTATGTTTGCTCTGAACCATACCATGACAGTGCCGCTGTTTGCCCAAGATCAAACTGACGAATCATGTTCTCAGGCACATCGATATCCACTTCCCATTGACCATCTTGTTGAAGAGTGGCGACGCTTACGCCCGGCAATGTCTGCTCGAATGCGTCGATTCTTACCTCACCAATGCTGCCGGAAAATGGCGCACGCAGCGTGGTGTAAGCCAACGCATCTTCCGCGCGTTGAATATTCTTCTCCACCACTTTAATCGCAGACAAACTACGCTCATATCCGCTGATGGCTCGATCCAAATTCACACTGGCAATCGCGTCATCATCGGTGGCTTGCTTAACGCGTTTTAGCTCAGCCTTCGCCAGTTTATGTGCAGACTTTGCTTCCAGCATACGTGCTTGAAGTTCTTCCAAAGAAACTTGGTAATCGTGAGGATCAAGCGTAGCAATGATCTGTCCTTTCTCGACATGATCGCCTTTCTTCACCAAAACGCGGTCAACCGTGCCAGGAACGCGAAAAGAAAGAGATGCGGTCTCTTTTGCTTGAACAATGCCACTAAACGATTTGTTCAATGCCGTGTTTTCACCCGTGACTTCAACAACTTGAATTGGGCGAGGGGACTCTGGTTCGGTGAACGTGTTTTGGCTTTGATTGCAGCCAAACAGTGCCAATGTCGCGGCACCTAATGCAGTAGTTTTGAATAGACGATTCATATGATGGCTCCATAATTTTGGTGCCATCATACAATTGTACAGTGTTCAGATAATCACCCAACAATGAGACTCACTGTCTCAAAAAACGAGACAATGTATTCAGCTAAACGAGTTTTGGAATTTCTTTAATGAGGTGGTCAATAAGTAGTCGGCTCGCCTGACTCAATGTCTTAGGCTGAGGGTAAAGCAACCAACCTGATTCTTCAGTGACAGAATATTGTGACAATAGCTGCACCAAACTGCCGGATTCCAACTCACGCTTCACCAGTAGCTTAGGCATAAAGGTGATGCCGCGATCTAAAATCGTCGCGTTTTTAATAAAGCCAATGTTGTTGGAAATAAGCTTCGGATGCAGCTGTACACTTTGCTCTTGGAAGTGCCATACATTGTCTACCTCGCCATTTGGCCAGCGAAAACAGACACACTGGTGCTCCTTCAATTGTTCTAGGTTCTCTGGCATGCCGTGTGTTTCAAGGTAATTGGGAGAAGCGACTAAACAACGGTCGAGTGTCAAAAGCTTACGGGCAACGATGTCGGAATCAAATAGAGCACCACCATGAAAAGCGATGTCCAAGCCCTGTTGGAACATGTCACTAAAGCCATTGTTGATGTTGCGAATATCTAACTCAACGTGTGGGTATTTATCGTGGAAGTTAAACAGAATTGGGCGAACCAGTTCGTCGGTTTCTGGCAGTAACCCGAGTTTGATGCGGCCGCGAACGTCATTGGTGTCATTGCTGACTTGTTCGTTCGCCGAATCGAGCATCGTCAGCGCTTTTTGCAGGTTCTCGTAGTAGGCTTCGCCATTATTGGTGAGTGATAAACTGCGTGTGGTGCGATGGAATAACTGAGCACCTAAAGATTGCTCTAATTCGCCAATTCGTCGACTCACATTCGCGCGCGGCAGATCCAATGCGTTTGCTGCGGCGGTAAAGCTTCCTAGCTCGACCACTTTAATGAAGAGTTTAAGATCGTCGATTTTCACACTGGCGCTCCATGCTTATTGAACACTGTACTAAACCGTGACACTCTAAAGCATCATAACGTTATGCACAAAATATAACGTGACTTTTGATAACCGATACTTTTTTGAAAAGAGAAATAGGGAATTAATGTGCTGAGAGTCATTCAACGTCGTCGAATCAAGAAGGTCATTAAGTTGCTTTCTGTCAGATTGATTAAGGGCTATGGAAGTCGCGAGTATTTCTCTATCGGACAAGTGCAAAACAGTACAAGCGAGTTGAGCAAGCGCCAACAACAGATCGCTTTGGCTCTGTATGCCGATCCTCAAGAACTAAGTGCAGAAGTTAGAGCTGAGCTTACTTCCTTGCGTGCCGATGTCTCGAATGACTTTTTCGATGGTGGTGATTACACCGCACAAGATGTTCTGAATTTGCTTGGCTCGGGCGGTTGGAAAGGCGGTCGTATGGACGATGATATGTCGCACCGATTCGGAATGAATAGCCGATATTAAACAGGATTGTATTAGGGAACGAATCACGATGAAGCAACTGGATCTCAACTTACTTCGGATCTTTCTGGTGTTACTTGAAACCAAGAACACGCGCATTGCAGGTGACCAATTAGCGTTGAGCCAACCCGCAGTCAGCAAAGCGTTGGGAAGGCTGCGTGATTACTTTGATGATGAGCTGTTTACTCGTGTTCACTCTGGCTTAAAGCCAACGCCTCGTGCACTTGAGCTGGGTGACAAGCTGCCGATGATCATGGAGAGTTTGGATGAGGTGATTCTAGATTCGCCAACGTTTGAACCTGCCGACTACCGAGGCAACATTACCATTGCGATTAATGGCTTTATCTCCAATTGGCTCGGTGCACGTTTGTGTCTCGCGGTGATTGAAGAGGCACCAAACGCACAAGTAAACATAGTGAATTGGGGCTCTCAAACACTCAAAAAGTTGCTCGATGGCGAAATTCAAGCGGCCATCAATTACTCGCCGATCGACACCAATAAGCAATTTACCCACCAAGTGATTGGTGAAGATGATTTTGTTGGGTTAGTGAAAATCAACCACCCTTTGGCAGGAAAGACCTTGTCTCAAGCTGAAATCAATCAAGCAGAATACGCCAGTTTGGTGGTGCCGGGTTGGAATGATACTCAGCCCTTTATTGCTAAGCACCTTTCAAGTGAAGTGTTGAAAGTAAAAGCACGAAGCTCCTATTTGCATACCTTGCTCGATGTGGTTAAGCAGAGTGAGATCATCTTGCCTTGCTCTCGACAGCTTGCTCATTATCTGTGCGGTGAGTTTGAGTACGTCTCTTTCCCGAATCACACCCCAGATGAGCTTAAAAATATTGTGCTGGTGGAATCACACAATAAGCGCATGCATCCGATGCATCAGTGGCTCAAACGAAAAATCATCACTACTTCCCAAGCTATCATCCAAGAAAAACAATAAGCCTCTCCATCGAGAGGCTTGTTCTTAGAGGTGTGTTCTCAGAGGCTTGGTCTGAAGAGATTAAGCCTGTTCTGCGTTATTTTGCCGTCACGTTCGGGAAGTTGTGCATTTCCTCAATCGCTTTGGCTTTGTCACTTGGACGATAAGCGCGCAGCGCGAAATTCCAGCCCGCATCGTTCACTTCAATCACGTTATTCGCGGCACCACAAGTCTCGCCTTTCGGTGCGAAGTGAATGGTGTAAGAGCCATCTTTGTTTGGTACAGCGGAGGTTGAGTCTGCGCTGTTGTTATCCGTCATCAACCAGCCTTTGCCTGAGTATGCGGTGATAGACCAGTCACCGCCTTTTTCATAGCTTAGTGACGGTTTGTCGAAGGTGATGTCAGCACACTCAACTTTGCCAGTACCAGCTCGTGAAGAGTACACCGCGTACTCTGCTGGTAAGCCAGCCCAGCCCACAGCGGTACCAATCATAAATTGCTTGTTATCTGGCGTTGCAGTAATGCCAGTAGTGAAGGCTTCTTCTGTCTTAATCGTGTTGACTTGCTTCTCCCATTTAGCACGCACCGCGTCGCGAGAGGCGCTGTCCCAATCTTGCGCTGGCTTAAATGGTTTTGCGGATTTTGCATCAATCACGGCGGCATCTTGTAAGCGATGTGCCTCTTCCATGCCTGCTGTCGTAGCGGTACGCATTAGGATGTAAATGTAATCCGAGCCTGCAATTTTCGAATCAATGTAGATCTCGTCACCACCGTAAATGGCCATATGGTTGTCGTGATTGTTGTTGAAGAAATGCATGATTTGGTAAGCATCACCTTTCGCTAAACGGAAAGTGGCCCCTTTCGACACATCGACCACGGCTGTCGAGTAGAGCAAGTCGGTGTTTGAGCGAATGATCATCTGATTATCAACGGTGACGCTGTCTCGGTTGTGGTCAAACACATTGATTGGTTGGCGCTCTAGTTGTTGAGTGAAGTACAGATCAGTTTCTGCGCGGGCGAAGTTTTCGTCGGTCACTTTAACGGCTGCCATGGTCTGCATAGAGGTGATGGCAATAAGAGTCGCTAAGATGGTCTTTTTCATGTCGCTTACCTTGAGGTCGTCATTAAGAGATGACCTCACTTTATCGATATGATTGTGATGACAGAAATGAATTGATGTAATTTAGATAATAACCAAATCGAATTGCAAGCTTGGATTGCTAGCTGTCACACGCAATGCTGTTTTCGATATTGCAAAGGTGTGATGCCATTGGTGCGTTTGAACTGGCGAATAAAAGAATCGGCAGAAGCGTAGCAAAGCATGTCAGCAATAGTGCGGATTGGATATTCGCTGTTGGTGAGCAGTTTCTTGCTCTCGGTGTCGCGAACTGAATTCACGATATCTCGGTAGGTGAGGTTATTTTTGTTCAACAAGTTCTGCAATGTTCTCGGGTGGATGCCGAGCATTTTGCTGACCAAGGTTTTGCTGATATCACCGAGAGGAAGCAATAGCAGAATCGAGTTGGTGGTGATTTCTAATAGCGTGTTGTGATGTTGAAGACCGTGAGAGACTTTGCGTCGCATTTGATTGGTGATGGTCATCTCCAAATCGGGCTTTTCTGCGAGTAGGGCTTTGGGGAACTCAAAACCGTCGAACTGACTACCCAATATCACTTTGCATCCAAAGAAACGTTCAAGACGTTCTATCTGTGTTTGCTGCTGTGCTCCTGATTCACCTTGGTAGCGCGCTTTAAAATGGACTTGATGCAACTTCAACCGTTCGCCCAATACCATCTTGAACGTTGTAATAATGCCTCCGATGGAAAGCAAAGCGTGTTGGCTTGTATCGACATTGGGTTGGAATAAGAACTGGGTAAAGTGGCGAGCAATGTCTTCACGAATATCAAGTTGATGGCGAGAAGCGCGCTGTTGATAGCTGTATAGACCAAACAAAACCGGATAGATGTTTGCGAGAGATTCCTGACTGGCAATCAGCAACATAGCGATGTCCAAAGACTGGTAGTCAATCAAGGTACTGAGCTCTAGGGCGAACAGCGGGTCTTTAGTCTCTTTGGCGGCCAAGTTCAGCAGTTCTGCAAATTGCTGATGGCTAAGTTCTTGGTTTTCATCGTGTAAGGTTGAGATTTGAATGTTGAGCTTTGAGGTTAAGGTTTGAGGCTCCACACCATATCGTCTGCACAATCTAGGAAAAGCAGAGAGATATAACGCACTCAATCGATATTCGTTTTTCACTCAAATATTCTCAAAATGTCAACTTTCAGTCTTGGCTTGTTTTTATACTGCGCCACATTGAGTTGGTCAAGAAATGACTGATTTCAACTTCATCCTCCCGATACCGCCTGAAACGACGAGTAGAGAATAGACATGAAAAAAGTAACGAAAACCCTTATCTCTGGTTTGATATTTGCCGCTTTAACCAGCAGCGCATACGCAGACAACAACATCAAGATTGAGAACATGCACACCCGCTCTGGTGATTTTGCTTTTGAAACCAGTGTGCTCAATGGCATTCCAACAGAGGAAAGCTCAAAGAAACTGTTTAATCTGATGGATTTTCAGCGCGCGACACAAGCTTACATTTGGTCTATTCCGCTGACGTCTAACTACGCGTGGAAGGCGGCGTATGAAAAAATGGGCTCAGAAGATGGCCAAATCACTTATGTGGCATCCCATCAATCTAAATTGGGTGGCTTAACTTACAACACCTCAACACCCTACGCGATTACATGGTTTAACGTAGAGAAAGAGCCCGTTGTGGTGAACATCCCGACCGATGAACTGCGTGGTGCGGTGCATACCATGTGGCAGATTGGCATTGCACAAATGACCAAACCAGGCACATACGTCATAAAAGCCAAGGGCAGCGAAACACCAAAGAACCTACCAAAAGGTGCGGTGGTACTTGAATCGGATACCAACTATGTCTTCTTTGGTGTGCGTTTAATGGCGAAAACCGAGAAACAGCGCATGACGGACTTGGAGTCGATGTCTATCACGCATCTGGATGGCAAACCACTCAGCGATCGAGGTGTTAACTTCCCGAAAAAAGGTCTCGATGCGAAACACCCACGTGGTATGGAGTTTTGGCAAGTGCTCAACGAAGCCATTCAAACAGAACCTGTTGCAGAACGCGATCGCATGATGCATGACATGTTGCGTCCATTGGGTATTGAGAAGGGTAAACCTTTCGAGCCAAATGCCGAGCAAGTGAAGATCATGAAAGAAGCGGTAGTGCTTGGTGAGGCCATGACTAAGAATATCGACTTCAACAAAACGGGTCGTTTACATCAATCGGAATATGGGCCTGAAGGGAACCGTTGGGAAGTCGCAACAGCATCAACACCAAACCAAGATCGCGCTTATGGCATGGATCTCGATGGTCGCGCGGCATGGTTTTATGAAGCGGTTACGAATGATATTGCGATGCATGGTTTTGAAAACGGTGGCTGGGGTCAGATATACCTTGATAACTATCGTGACGGCGAAGGCTATGGCCTAAATGGTAGCAATCACTACACGCTGACATTAGATGGCGATGTGAACTACGCCGATTTGTTCTGGACCATTACGGTGTACAACGTGGAAAACCGTGCCATCATCGATAACGATATTCAACGTGCGGATGTGGGCTCAAACGTTCCGGGCACAGTGAAAGACGCAGACGGGAACTACACGTTCCACTTCTCACCAACTAAGCCAGAAGGTGTGAATGAAGCAAACTGGGTACAAACTCGACCAGATGAAAACTGGTTTGTGTATTTCCGAGCTTACTCACCAAGCAAGGCGTTTGTTGAGCAGAAACCAGAAACGATTCTGCCAAACTTTAAACACGTGAAGTAACCCTAAAAGCCACCATGATGAGAATTGTCGTGGTGGCTTTTTATTTGTACGGATACTTACCTGAGAGATTCAGATTTCGTAATCAAACACGATGATGTCTTCAAGCAGTGGTCTAAATACCTCTTTCAATGCATCGTGCTCTGGGTGAGGTAGGTAGTTCTGACGACCCGCTTCATCGGCAAACGTCATCATCACGGCGTGTGTGTAGTCTTTGTTCTTTCCTTCTGGGCTGTTGTTTAAGCCCCATTCAACGTCGGTGACGCCCTCCACCTTAGTAGGCATGGCTTCGAATAGCGCTCGAAGTTGTTGGATTTTGTCGCTGGTGGCAGATGCTTTAAATTTGATGAGTAGAATGTGTCTGATCATGATTTTGTGCTGTTGTTATATTTTGTTGTGTTTGAAGAACAACACTATAACGGGCATTCACTCTAAAGTTAGCTTTTGGCTTCACAAAATAGGGAAACAAAAACGCGAGCACAGTGGCTCGCGTTTTAGTTGGTCTAGCTAGGTCGGAGGTCGTTAGATGGGAACCGTTAACCCTCGATGCGTTTCACCAAGTAGAAATGCTTTTTACCGCGTTGAAGCAACCAGTATTGATCGAACAACGGGAAGTTCAAACTTGGGTTTTCTGCATCCACTTTCTCGCCGTTCACACTAATGGCATTGTTGCCAATCAGTTCACGAGCAATACGCTTTGAGTTGGCTAAGCCCGATTCAACCAGTAGTTCTACCAAGTCTTGCTCAGCACTTTGCATACTCGGTAAGCCATCGAGCTCCAACTGTTTTAGCTCGCTCAAACTTAGTTGTTGTACATTGCCACTAAATAGCGCTTGAGTGATTCGCTCAGCACTTGCTAAGCCTTCTTCTCCGTGGACAAAACGCGTCATTTGCTCTGCTAAGATACGCTGTGCTTGCGGTTTGCCTTTGCTCTCTTTGTCTTGTGTTTCAATCGCTGCAATCTCATCGCAACTCAAGAAGGTGTAGTAGCGCAGGAAGTGGTAAACATCGGCATCTTCCGCGGATAACCAGAATTGGTAGAAAGCGTAAGGCGAGGTCTTACTTGGATCTAACCACACAGCGCCACCTTCGGTTTTACCAAACTTGGTGCCGTCAGACTTGGTGATCAAAGGTAAGGTTAAGCCAAATACTTGTTCACCATTTTGACGGCGAGTAAGGTCAATACCGCTAACAATGTTGCCCCACTGGTCGTTACCACCGATTTGTAGGCGGCAGCCGTACTGACGGTTTAGTTCTGCGAAGTCGTAAGATTGCAGCAGTGCGTAACTGAACTCGGTAAATGAGATGCCTTGATCTGGACGTTGTAAGCGTTGCTTCACCGACTCACGGCTGATCATGGTATTCACGGAGAAATGCTTACCTACGTCGCGGAAGAAGTCGATCACGTTAATCTGCTTCACCCAATCCGCATTGTTTACCATGATCATTGGCTTGCTGACTTGGTTACTCATCAACTGTTGAATTTGATTCGACAGATCTTGTACCCAACCCGTTACGATCTCTTCTGAGTTTAAGCTTCGCTCAGTGGCTTTAAAGCTTGGGTCGCCAATCATACCGGTCGCACCACCAATCAGAGCAATGGCTTGGTGTCCTGCATCTTGAAAACGTTTGAGCATAATCAGTGGCACAAGGTGGCCAATGTGCAAGCTACCTGCGGTTGGATCGAAACCGCAGTACAAGGTTTGTGGCTCAGATAGCAGTTGTTGAACTTGGTTTAAATCGCTCGCTTGGGCAATCAAACCGCGAGCTTGTAAATCTTCAATCAGTGTCATCGTCTTATCTTTATCTGGTTTGGTTGTATTCAGATTAAAAGGCGATGCGGAATCGAGATATATCCCTAAAGGGACAGTTTGTTATCTTGATTGAGTGATCAGGTGGTTGAGAAACAACTGAAAGAACTCGCTTAAAGACGCCACATTCAGTTGTGCGTAGATGCGTTTACGGTGATTCTTAACTGTGCCTTCTGCCACATCTAGCTGCGTTGCTATCTCTTTGCTGTCATAGCCTTGCGCGATCAATGCCGCGATTTCTTGTTCTCGATTAGTGAGGACGGTTTGGCCAAACGATGCCAATGCGGATTCAATCGCGGCACGCATTTGTCCTGAATAAGCGTTAGAACTGAAGACTGGTTCGGCGAGTGTAAACTCGGTTTGTTTCCAGTGTTGTTGGCATAAAGACTGAATAATCGCGAAGTAAGATTTGAGCTTGGTGACTTGAGGTTTGGTGAAGCGTTTGTCGTCTTGCATAAAACCGAAGTAGAGCATCACCCAACGTGCCGGCTCGATTTCGATCAGCATGCTGAGCTCGTCCTTCCAGCCCGTTTGATGGTAAAACTGCTGACAGTAGGCTTGGTAATCGAGATCGTTACGCGCGACGTCTTTGCTTACCACATCTTTGAGCGTAAAGATGCCTTGCTCTTTGTTGGCGTTAAGCTTCTGGTAAAACGGGTCGTTTTGAAAAGAGGTAGTGAGATAACGCTGGAACAAAAGCTCGCGTTCATTTTCAATTGAATCATACAGATAGATAGGGTGTTTACCTTCGCGGTAGCCGAAGATCACCGCACAATCAAAACTCAATAACGAAGCAATAACGCGCATCAGTTTAGGCGTAAAGCTTGGTGAATTAAGAGCAGATATTGTTTCTGCAAGTTGAGTGTTGAATGCGTCGTTAGGCATGGGAATTCGAGCGTGCGATAAAGGTTGAGATAAGCATAACGCAACAGACCGTGATCCCAAAGTGATCAAAAAGGGAGCCCTGTGCTCCCCTTAAATAAATCGATGCGTTCTTGAGATTACTGCGAATCGGTCAGCTCTTTATTCACCCAGTATTTTGAGCCAGAAACGTTCGCATCAACCAACAAGCCTGTGGTGTTGAGCTGATATACCGCCACGCCGCTGTTGAATTGCGCTGTCATTTCTTCGCCGTCCTCACCCGCAACTAAAGAGGCTTCGCTTGATGCTTCCCAACCTTCTTCGACAAAGGTGTTGAAATCTTTTTCATGTTCGAACAACACCACTTGTTGGTAGAACTTACCGCCAACACCAAGGGCAACACCCGCACCAAACATATTCATGTAAGTGCGCTTGTCCGTCGACTTGTTCACTGCAACACCAGAGCCGGAGTTGGTATGGAACATCAGCGACAGTTTGCGAGAATCAAACACCGCATAACCGTAAGCTTTATCGTAAAGATCTTTCGCTTCTGGTTTCTCATTGAAGAGCTTTAGCAGAGTGCTATCCGCCATTAAATCAATTGCTTGGCGCGCTTCTTCTGGCGTATCACCTTCCATCAATTCATCGATTTTCTTATCGGCATCGTCGATCCACTTTTTACTGGTCTCAATACTGGCATCAGTCCATTCACCCGCAGTGTTGATCGCATCTTCAGACCAGTTAGTGAAATCTTGCCAAGCTTGTTTTGAGAACGCCTTGGTGTCATCCCAAGTGTCTTTTGCAGTATCAGAGACGGCGTCACCAAGGTCTGAGAGACTGTTAGAAATGTCGTCCCAATCTGCGTAAGCCGGAGAGGCGAGTAGCGTTAAAGCGGTAACAAGTGCAAGTGGCTTTTTCATAGGTCCATTCTTTTATGAAATCAGATTCTTTCATTCTAGGTGAAAATTCTCAGAGGGAAAATTAGCACGCCGTTTAGGTTGGGATTATCGTCACGAACTCACAGAGCTTTGACATGATAGACAAAGAAAAAGCCCTCAAACCGAGGCTTGAGGGCTTTGCATTGCGAGTTGGAAAGGAGCGTATTACTTGCTCACTTTACCTAGCTTCAACCAAGTATCGATAACCGTATCTGGGTTCAATGACACAGAGCTGATGCCTTGTTCCATCAACCATTCCGCTAGGTCATCGTGGTCTGATGGGCCTTGGCCACAGATACCGACGTATTTGCCTGCTTTGGTTGCCGCATCAATGGCCATTTGCAGCATGGCTTTCACTGCTGGGTTGCGTTCATCGAATAGGTGAGCAACGTCGCCAGAGTCACGGTCAAGACCAAGCGTAAGCTGAGTCATGTCGTTTGAACCGATAGAGAAACCATCGAAGTACTTCAAGAACTCTTCAGCAAGCACTGCGTTTGACGGTAGCTCACACATCATGATGACTTTCAAACCTTGGTCGCCGCGGCGTAGGTCGAACTTAGCTAGTAGGTCGATAACCGATGCCGCTTCGCTTGGTGTACGTACGAATGGGATCATGATTTCAACGTTCTTCAGACCCATCTCGTTACGAACGCGTTTGATTGCTTGAGTTTCTAGCTCGAAACAGTCTTCAAACACTGGAGAAATGTAGCGAGACGCACCACGGAAGCCCAGCATAGGGTTCTCTTCATGTGGTTCGTAACCTTTACCGCCCACCAAGTTGCTGTACTCGTTCGATTTGAAATCAGACATACGAACGATCACGCGTTTTGGCCAGAATGCAGACGCGATAGTCGCGATGCCTTCGGTTAGCTTGCTAACGTAGAAATCGATTGGATCTTTGTAGCCACGAATACGCTCAGTGATTTCAGCTTTTAGCTCATCACTCTGCGCATCGAAGTTCAGCAACGCTTTCGGGTGAATACCAATCATCTTGTTGATGATGAATTCAAGACGCGCAAGACCCACACCTTCGTTTGGAATTTGAGCGAAGTCGAATGCACGGTCTGGGTTACCCACGTTCATCATGACTTTGGTTGGAAGCAGCGGAAGCTCATCGACCGCAGAGCGTTTGATTTCGAAATCCAGCTCGCCTTGGTAAACGTAGCCCGTTTCACCTTCTGCACAAGACACTGTTACGGTCTCGCCGTCCGTCAGTTTGCTGGTGGCATCACCACAACCAACGATAGCCGGAATACCAAGCTCACGTGCGATGATCGCTGCGTGGCAAGTACGGCCGCCACGGTTAGTGACAATCGCAGACGCCTTCTTCATCACTGGTTCCCAATCTGGGTCAGTCATGTCTGTCACCAGCACATCACCATCTTGCACCAATGACATTTGGTCTAGAGAGTCGACTAAGC
The DNA here is from genome assembly GCF_026241575.1 of Vibrio sp. Sgm 5. Lineage (NCBI taxonomy): Bacteria > Pseudomonadati > Pseudomonadota > Gammaproteobacteria > Vibrionales > Vibrionaceae > Vibrio > Vibrio sp. Sgm 5. Next base: position 24,083 of record NZ_JAPHPY010000020.1, on the reverse strand, counting down.
GCACTGGGCCTTTGCCGATACGTTGACCAATCGCACGACCTTCAACCAAAACGTCTGCTTTGTTGCTTAGCTCGTAACGCTCAATCACGTTTTGCTCGCTTTGAGAACATACTGTCTCTGGGCGTGCCTGTACGATGTAAAGCTTGCCGTCGATGCCATCTTTTGCCCACTCAATATCCATAGGACGTTTGTAGTGCTTTTCGATGATCATCGCTTGTTTGGCTAGCTCTTTGATCTCTTCATCATTCAGAGAGAAGGCGTTGCGCTCTTCAATTGAAGTATCGATGATCTCAACTTGCTTGCCGATCTCTTGACGGTCTGAGTAGATCATTTTGATCTGCTTAGAGCCAAAGGTCTTCTTAACGATAGGGTGTTGACCCGCTTCTAGCATTGGCTTGTGAACGTAGAATTCATCAGGGTTAACCGCACCCTGAACCACCATTTCACCCAAGCCCCAAGAAGAGGAGATGAATACGACTTGGTCGAAGCCAGATTCCGTATCTAGGGTGAACATAACGCCAGAAGAGGCTTTGTCCGAGCGCACCATGCGTTGAATACCTGCCGATAGCGAAATGCCACGGTGGTTAAAGCCTTGGTGTACACGGTATGAAATAGCACGGTCATTGAACAAAGAAGCGTAAACGTGCTTGGTTGCTTCTAGTACTGCATCAATGCCTTTTACGTTTAGGAACGTCTCTTGCTGACCAGCAAATGACGCATCCGGTAGATCCTCTGCAGTTGCAGAAGAGCGAACGGCAACAGAAATCTCAGGATGATTGTCTGTCAGTTCTTTGTAGTTATCACGGATGTCTTGTTCAAGATCCGCAGGGAACGGGGCTTCTAATACCCATTGACGAATGGTGGCACCTGTCTTACGCAGGGCTTCTACATCCTCAACGTCCAGTTCATCAAGTAGTTGGTGAATACGCTCATCCAAACCTTCGTGGTCTAGGAATTGATTAAACGCATAAGAGGTGGTCGCAAAACCGTTTGGTACTGATACGCCAACATTGGCTAGGTTAGAAACCATTTCGCCAAGTGAAGCATTCTTACCGCCGACTTTGTCGACATCATCCATGGATAGGCCATTGAACCAGAGGGTGTTCTTTTGCATGTCTTTCTCCAGAAACATTGCAGCAATTGTAGGGGGACTTAAAGGCAAACGATTACGTATTGGCTAAAAAAATTCTCAAGGAATTTTCAAAGCTGTGGGGAACGTAATTGCAAGCCAAATTGATTTATTAATATTATGTAAACTATCCTACTCAAATGAATTTGAAAAAATAAACAAAAATGCAAATAAATAGCCAAAGTCGTGATGTATTCTATGTTTCTGACGGAACGGCCATAACATGTGAGACATTAGGGCATGTTGTTCTGGGTCAGTTTCCTTTCATTGCTAATGAAAAACCCTTTCCTTTTGTCGAAACGCCAGACAAAGTTGCCGATGTTATTAAAGAAATTGAAATTTCCTACCAGCGAGAAGGCGTTAAACCATTGGTATTCTTCTCAATTGTGGTACCAGAACTTCGTGAATTGCTTCGCAAGGCCCCTGCAAATTGTTATGACGTGTTAGAGAGCATTGTGCAGAAAGTAGGAGACGACATTCAAATGAAGCCACAACCAAAGCTGCAACGTTCACGCAGTGTTGGTAAAGATTCTGATACTTATTTCGACCGAATCGCTGCGATTGAATACACGCTTGCTCATGATGATGGCATCACTTTAAAAGGCTTAGAAGAGGCCGATATTATTTTGCTGGGTGTGTCGAGAAGTGGTAAAACGCCCACCAGTCTATACATGGCGATGCAATTTGGTATGCGCGTAGTGAATTACCCGTTTATCGCCGAAGACGTCAAGATGATGCGTTTATTACCGGAGTTTGAAATCCATCGTCATAAGCTGTTTGGTTTAACCATCAACCCTGAACGGTTGAATGAAATCCGCGAGAACCGCTTGTCAGGCAGCGAATACGCCAGCACTGAGCAATGTAAGTTGGAGCTTGATACAGTAGAAGCGCTGTTCAGAAGAGAAGCTATCCCTTACATCAACACGTCATCGCTGTCGGTGGAAGAAATCACCACGCGTATATTAGAAAGAGCAGGAATGAAACGTCGCCTATTTTAAGGACATTTCCGGATATTACTTGAGTACAGAACTTAACAAGGTGCCGATAGCCAATATCGGCACCTTGTTTTCTTATGGGTGTGTCTTTTTAAGGAGATCTTGCCTCAATTCATAGCGTTGATACTAAGTAAGCTGGGAGCCTTAACGGGTTTTGATCATTTGTGGTTTGCCTGCAATGAAAGCGATGCCAGTCCATACCAAGGAAATCGCAAATAGGAAAATCAAAGGCTCTTGCCAAGAATGAAAGGATTCATGCAAAAAGCCGAAAATCATCGGGCCGGTGGCGGCAAATAAATACCCGACGCATTGCGCCATACCGGACAGCGCAGCCGCTTGGTGTGCGTCGTGCGTGCGTAAGCCAACAAAAGACAGGCTAAGAATAAACCCGCCACCAAGACTAAACCCGATCGCAATGACCCACACCACAGCAAGCTGAGGCAATAGCATTAACCCGATAAGCCCCAATGCAGCACAAGCTGAAATCATGCTGCTTAAACCGCGTTTGTCTTTCATTCTGGCCATAAGAGGGATAAGAACCAAAGCAGGAACAGCAGTGGCAAGTTGAAGCACCCCATGTAAGACGCCGGCTTCATTTTCTGAATAACCTTTTTCAAGCAATATGCTTGGTAACCAGCTTACGAAGATGTACATCATAAAAGAATTAAGCGCGAGGTAAGCCGTGACCTGCCATGCTGCGAGTGTGCGCCAAAGGTAATGATGGCCTTCCAATGTGGTGGTATCTGCCGTTGGTCGAGTATGTTGGTGTACTTGCGGTAGCCACAGCACAATCGCAAGAACTGGGAAAATCAAGACGCTAGCTAATGACAATCCCCAGTGTGGGATTTGGTCAATATGCCATTTGGTTGCCCAATCCATGATCGGATACGCTGCGCTTGCACTGAATGTTGATGCGACGCCCATCATCAAGACATACATAGAGGTGAGTGTCGTGACCTTATGAGGAAAATCTCTTTTCAGTAGGCTGGGTAAAAGTACATTCCCAAAAGCAATGCCAATGCCAATCAACAGAGTGCCAAGGTAAAGCATAGTAACTGCCCCAAGTGAGCGTAGGATAATCCCGAAAGAGATAACCACGAGCGCAAACATCAATGCTGGTTCTAGCCCTACTTTACGCGCAACGCCTGACGACACTGGAGAAAATACTGCAAAGGCGATCAAAGGCAAGGTTGTAATAAAGCCAGCGAAAGTGGGGGAAAGTCCTAAGTCTTTAGAGATGAAATCAAGAATGGGACCAACCCCGGTGATTGGTGCTCTTAGCGTGCTCGCGATAAGCATAATGCCAAGAATCAGGAGCAGAGGATGATTGAGCTTTACTTTATTTTTATGTGACATAATGTCGCCTCCTAGATAGTGGCGTCATAGTACGTCTTCGATTAGAATCTGAATTTATTGATATTGACACATTATTGCTAAAAACAGACAAGTATGGCGAACCCCCTTCCTAGCTCTTACTTTGACTCCGATGACTATCACCAAAAAGTGGTTGCGCTACGGATGCATGAAATCGAGCAAGATGAAGTGCCTTACCATCAGCATCGCAAGGGGCAATTGATCATGCCTTTGACCGGATTTGTAAAGAGTCAGATAGAAGATGCGATTTGGATGGTGCCAAATCATTGCGCGGTGTGGATTCCGAGCCACATTCCCCACAATAATGATATTGCGGCAAATACTGATATTTGCATGCTGTTTGTCGATCCGGTTATTCAAGGTTTACCCAATAAAACGTGCACCTTATCGGTTTCTCCTTTATTGCGAGAGTTAGTCATAAAGCTTGCCAGCGAAGAGAAAGATTATGATGAAGCAGGACGAGTTGGGCGTTTAGCTCAAGTTTTAATCGATGAACTTATTAGCATGCCGACAGAGCGGTTTGATTTTCCAATTCCGAGAGAGCCGAGACTCAATAAATTAGCGTATTGGATGATTGATGATCCGAACAATCAAATACACATTGGTCAATGGGCGAAATCATTGGCGATGAGCGAGCGCACTTTAGCAAGGTAGGTTCAACAAGAATTGAGTATGACGTTTGGCCAATGGCGAGCGCAATTACATGCGATTGTCGCGATACAAAAACTGTCGAAAGGAGAAAGTGTTCAGCGAATTTCCGAAGATTTAGGCTTTGAGTCGGTTAGTGCGTTCATCACTTTTTTCAAAAAATTATTAGGTAAACCTCCTGCTCAATATATGAAAGATTTCCGTTGATGTCAGAGAGCAATTCATATCAACGAGATAGTGAGTAAGCCTTGAGGAGGCATAGTATTCGCCCCCTCATTGGTTGCAGATTATGTCATGCTTCTATTGACCTTTTACTTAGGTGATCAGTAAAACTCAAACATCTTTTGCACGGCTTGATAATCTTTAGTTTGTGTCAGAGACAACATCAATAAAATACGAGCTTTCTGCGGGTTCAATGTACCAGATGCAACGAAGCCATATTTGTCGTCGTCTATTTCTGCGTCCAAGGTAGTAGACCCAGTAGGCGTGCGAGAGCTGCGAACAACCATGATGCCATCTTTACTCGCCTTTTCTAACTCATCAAACACGCTATGGTATAAGTTCCCATTGCCCACACCAGCACTGACAATACCATCAAACTTCGCATCAACTAACGCTTTGACTGGCAAATTAGACGCGTTGGCGTAGTTATAAACAATGCCCACTTGAGGCAGTTTATCAAGTTTAGATACGTCAAAAGTGGTTTCAGTAGTGTGTTTGCGCTCTGGACTTCTTTGATATTTCGCGTCGCTGTTATGAATGTAGCCAAGTGGACCAAAGTTCGGTGATTGGAACGTGCTGACCGAAGTGGTGTTGGTCTTAGTGACATCACGGGCATCAAATATGGTGTCGTTCATTGCGACTAAAACGCCGCGGCCTTGTGAGTCTTCATCTGTTGCGGTCACAACGGCATTGTAGAGGTTCACTGGGCCGTCTGCGCTCATCGCGGTAGAAGGTCGCATCGCGCCAACGATGACGACGGGTTTGTCGCTTTTTACGGTGAGGTCAAGAAAGTAGGCTGTCTCTTCTAATGTATCCGTACCATGAGTAATGACGATACCGTCGACATCATCTTGCGCGAGCAATTCATTGACGCGCTTCGCTAATTTCAACCATACCTCGTCATTCATATCTTGAGAACCGATACTGACAACCTGCTCACCAGATATATCTGCAATCTTTGTCATGCTAGGCACCGCGTTGATCAGAGAATCTACTCCGACCTTACCAGCTGTGTAGCTGGATTCAGTGGCTGATTGTCCAGCGCCAGCAATCGTACCACCAGTCGCAAGAATCTTTATATTCGGAAGATCCGACTGAGCAAATGATAAAGAGCTGAAGCACAAACCAAGTGTTATCGCACTGAGGCGGAAAAGATTTTTCTTCATAGGGATCACCTGTTTTTGGGTTAGATGTTGGGGGAAGCGTTATCTATCCTAAAAACAGTACGGTAGATTTTTTGAGCACAACCTCACCAATTTACAGATAAAAATAGTGATCAACCAAGCACTTAAAGAATATCAAATCAGATGGTTAACGTAATCGACGTGCTTGATTAACAAGTGAGCCTTTCCAGTAATCTGGTCAACAATTGATTAATCGTAATTGATTCATTAGTAAATAAAGAAGCGCCGTTGTACCACTGGTCGGGAACAGGAAGTGGTAGAGCAGTTCCGCCTAACCAAAGTTCCGTGTAGTTCTAATGGTCTGTGCTTCAGTTAAATACAGGTTGAAGTTTTTGCAATTGGGATGACTGGCTTGATTGTACGTACTCAAGGAAGTCTTGTTTTGGTATAGGCTTTGAAAAGTAGAACCCCTGAATGTTATAGAACCCAAGCGAATGTAACACTCTCAGTTGAGAAGGATCTTCCACACCTTCGACTATGACCGACATATTTAAGGTTTGCGAAAGAGTATGAATGGCTTCGAGCAAAGGCTGGATGGTATGTCCGTTACTCAAGTTGTTCACAAAGACACGATCGATTTTTATGATATCAAATGGGTACTGAGTGATGAAATCTAAGCCTGAGTAACCGGTACCAAAATCATCAACAGCAATTCGGATACCGAGCCTTGATAGGCGGTCCAAGTGTGCACGCAAGGTCAAGAATTCGTCATCATTGAATATAGCCTCTTCGGTAATTTCAAACACCAAACGTTCACTAGCTAGATAGTGATACTTCAATCGAGACTCGACTTCATTAATAAAATCTCCTCGAAGTATCAAAGAGCGACTCACGTTTACACTGATATAGCGCTCACTGAACATGATTTTGTTTTCGCTGATCATGGTGATTGCATTGTCTAAAACCAAGTAAGTGATTTGGTCTATCAAACCGACTTTCTCTGCCAAAGGAATAAAAATACCCGGAGAGATAAACCCTTGTACTGGATCGTTCCAACGGACTAATGATTCTCCACCAATTACAGTTCTATCTCGCTGATCGACAATTGGTTGGTAGTGCACGCTCAAATTACGGCCTTTTATAGCTTGTGTTAGTGAGAATTCTAAACTGTTTTTGGCAAACTTCTTTGATGAGAAAAATAGGTGTATGACCAGAGCACAAGCCATGCCTAATAGTCCGATCCAGAGTTTGCTTGCCAAGTATTGCCAATAAAATGGAAAGCCTATTGTTGAGTAGACGGTAAATGGTAATAGTTTGGATGTGGCTTGCTCTTGCCTAAGTTCATTTTGAGTGATGGTGTTTATCGCCGTTCTATCAATGATGTCGATACGATAATGCATGTCACCAAAGCGGAAGATATCGGCAACCAATATTTGCAAGACTTGTTTTGGAAAGACGACGCTGATACCTCGATCTTTTTGTTCAGTGAAGAAAAGGATCAAGGCTTGATTGTTGGTAAGTGCCCTTTGAGTAAATGATAACGTAGCATGTATGTCGCTATCTCCCAAACGATTCAATATGCTGGAATAGATACGAAAAGAAGGATGTCGTTCACTACTGGTACATAGAGCATTGCCATTCTGATCGAACGTAGAGATATCTTTCGCCATTCCTAAGCTAAAGATGCTTGTTCGTAAGTCATGAATTAGTTCATCGCATGATTTAAGGAAGTACTTGTCATCTAACAAAGGGAGCAATTGCTGCACATTATCGCGCAACTCAGTTTCGATCGCCGAAACTGCTTGTTCTGTGAGCTTTTTATGATGTTGATTTGCGAGGGGGATAAAAGCCAACATTGAAATCGTAAATGATAGTAGGCCAACACCGACCAACTGAAAATTATTATTCCACTTCTTAGACATTGTTTTAAAGAATTGATTGGTCACAGAATTAAATCGAGCAAGCAGGTAATGACATAAAACTATCTTAACCGTCTCAGTTTTAGGATTTGGTCAGCGTAAACTGTGATCGCTATCTTATAAAATATAGCTAAGTTACTATTTTAAAATAAAAAATGTCGATTTCATTCACCTTTTTTTAAAGCTTAATGCATGTGCATGCATGAACGCTTTAGAGCGGTTTTTACCATTTCATTCAGTAGATAATCATCAAAAAATGACTTACACAAAATGCGATGGAAACGCACATTTTTTCACGAGTGCTCTGACAATGTCCTAACGAAAACACAAATAACTTCGATTAATTTAGTCTCAGCAAACGTTTTCGTTGTGTGATATTCCACTATCAAGAGGTTAGAGAAATGATCGCGAAAATTTACTCTGTTAAAGTGACTTGTCCGTGCTGTGGTGAGCTGCATACTCAACAATCGAAAGATTGGTTTATTGACCGAACTACACCGTTCTTAGTTGGGGAGGGATATGACTTCCACTGCGGCTGTGGGCAGGAAGTTGAATTTTCTTTTTTGGCTCAACAACACGGTTCGATTGTCAGGCCGATGAGTGATTTAGGTATTTGATACGAGAAACCTACAAGCATTCTTTTCTGCAACACTGGTTCGATGTATCTAACGATAAATAAGTTAAAAAAAAGCGGCTTTACCCCGGAAAAGATAAAAAGCCGCTTGCTAATATAACCAAGTACTTAATGTGACTTGGATATAGACGTGTTAATCCACGTCTTAACGCATAATCATTTGCTCGCGACCAGGACCAACAGAAACCATTTTCACTGGCACGCCCATTAGTTCTTCAATACGTAGAACGTATTTTTGTGCCGCAACTGGTAGCTCTTCGAATTTACGACAACCAGTAATGTCTTCGCTCCAGCTTTCCATCTTCTCGTAGATTGGTGCTAGAGCAGCCGTTTGAGGCCAAATTGGGTTTTCGCTGTGCTCGCCTTCGTAACCAACACAGATTTTTAGATCTTTAAGACCCGTTAGACAGTCTACTTTGGTCAGAGCGATTTCAGTCGCTGCTTGAAGCTCAACGCCGTTCTTAGTCGCGACTGCATCAAAGTAACCCATGTCACGTGGACGACCTGTTGTCGCGCCGAATTCACCCGCTAGTTCACGGAATGCATCTTGCTCTTCCATTGCAGTGATTAGCGTACCAGTACCTACTGATGAGCTGAACGCTTTTGCTACTGCAATAACACGCTCTGGACGCAGAGCAGGAAGACCACTACCGATACCAGCGTACATAGACACAACGTTTGAAGATGTTGTCCATGGGTACTCACCGTAAACAAGGTCACGGCCCGCACCTAACTGTGCTTCGAACAGTAGAGTTTGGTCTTTTGCTTGCAGCTCTTTTAGTGGAAGCGTTACGTTGCAGATAGCATCACGCCAAGGAGCTGATACTTCTAGCAACCAGTTCGCCACCTCTTCTGCGGTTTGCTCGAATTCGAACGTTGGGTAAAGTGCACGTAGTTGTGGAAGTTTCCAGTCCATCCAGAACTTGATGCGTTCTACTAGAACTTCTGGTTGTTTCAACCAACCAACTAGGATGCCTTTTTTCATCACACGGTCGCCGTATGCAGGTGCAATACCTTGACGAGTTGAACCGTATGCTTTGTCGCCTAAGCGTTGTTCTTCTAGCGTATCTTCTAGTGCGTGTAGAGGTAGACACAGTGTTGCGCGATCAGAGATGCACATGTTCACTTTAACGCCCGCTTCCGCGACTTCCGCAATCTCCTCAGACAGCGACGCAGGGCTGATAACCATACCCGGACCTAAAACTGCCAAACAGTCAGGGTTGAAAACGCCACTTGGTAGCTGGTGCAGCTTGAACGTGCCTAGGTCGTTAACTACGGTGTGACCCGCGTTGTTACCACCTTGGAAACGAATGCTTGCAGAAGCTTGCTCTGCCAAAAAGTCAACGATGCGGCCTTTGCCTTCATCACCCCAGTTTGCACCCACAACAACGATAGACGACATAATTCATTCTCCAAAAACAGACCGGAAAATCTTAGGATGCTCGCATGAATAAGAGAAATTAATTATACTCATTAACTTGATAAGAAAGTCATATCGGGTAATTTTCTATGTTGGATTTGAACTGGTTACGTACGTTTGTCACCTTGGCAGAAGTAAAACATTTCGGAAAAACAGCGATTGAACTGCACATGACGCAGCCAAATGTCAGTCTTCACATCAAGCAACTAGAACAAGCCACTCGTACCAAGTTGATAGAGCGCAATCCTGTACAACTGACTCAGGCGGGTAAGCGGTTATTAGACACTGCCGAACACATGTTGAATGAGCTGCAAATCTGCCAATCCGATCTCAATGCCATTAATGACTTAACGCAAGGAACGCTCTCGATTGCGGCTAGTGACATTGTCTCGCGTCTGTTACTTATCAAGCCATTCCAGCAGTTCAAAAACGAGTATCCTGGTATCGACTTAGCACTGTTCAACACCACTTCATCGCAAGCGGTGGATTTGGTAAAAAGTGCCCGTGCTGACATAGGTTTTGTTATTGCTCAGAAAGAAAGCCAACCACTTCACTTTACGCCTCTGACCCAAATTCATTGGTGTGCCTTCGGTGACAATATTTTTGATTGGCGAGACAATAGCGAAGAAAACCAAACGCTGATTTTGCTCGGTCACGATACCCGAACGCGCGAACTGATTGACGCGTCACTTCCTGAGCTCAATCTGCCCAAACATCGTGTTATGGAAGTCGGCAGCGTAGAGGCTCAAATTGATTGGGCAGAAGCCGGTTTCGGAACGGCAATTGTGCCTGATTTCTCCCTCGATCCAAGATTGAAACTATCAAGAAAAGTGACGCCATTGCCCAGCTTCCCCAACACCGATTTTGGCTATATTGTTCGCCAAAACCAAGTGCTGTCTAAAGCCGCAAAACAGCTTCTTAAATGGGTAGCTGAGAATGTCTCTGTGGTGGGGTAAAGCTTAATACAGTTCTTCGAGGTTAAGCACGTTAAGTTCACAAACACTATAGATTTCATTAGTGATGGGTTCCGTTTTTGTTGTCGGATAAGTGAAGACTTTGAGTGGGGCGTCCAAGTTGCAGGTCAAGTTTTCAAGAGAAATGAACAGAAGGGGAGACGGGTGAAATGAATGGACTTTTGATTGCCATATCGTTATCTCATTACCTTGAAATTGGGTGCTGAGATCCAGCTTTACTCGAATATCTTGCAATGATTGATGTTGATGTTTTGAATCTAATAGCACGGCTTCAAAAACAAAGTACCCTTCCGCATTAGATTGTGTCGAGTCAGATACAACACCTTTGAAAACAATCGTCCTTTCGATATTGATGCCCTCAACGGGCTTGCCATTTAAACGCAGATAGCCAGATATATAAGGACTTAAAACACCTTTCATTTTTCATGTCACCTCTTGCTGAAATATAAAAGGTGTCAGAATCTTTAAAGTTTATTGAGCGAGCAAGAATAAACCTTGTATTTTCGACTAAAATCACCACCCTTTGAAAACGATTAAGTTTTCTCGATGAAAAAATGAGGCGAGCTGTTTATCATAGGCAACGAAATTAACCATGCCACTATTGTGATGACTGACAAGATTATCTCCATCCCTCTACCATCTTTGATTCACCGAATTGGTGGTGATCATGCTAAGCGAGCCAAAGCTATCGCCGCAGAGAACAAGTGCGAACTGAAGCGTATTCGACGTTCGCGTAATTGGGAAATTGCAGGTGAGGCTTTGGATTTGAAAGCGTTCCTCGATCATATCAAGGCAGAAGAATCTGAGCCAATGCGATTTGTGATCAACAAAATGGAAGTTGGTCTTGCCAAGCACAGCGATAAGCTTGAACCTTTGGAAGCCAAGCTGATTCGATTAGTCTTGGAGAATCCAAACATTACTTTGGCGGAGCTAATGTCGGAAACCAACTGTACCATCGCCCAAGCTCGAACGGCGCGTTTCGATGCTGAGATGCTATAAACCTGAAAGTTTCTTCTCCTATTCCCTGTCTATATAGGTAAGCGATTGATTATCAAACATCGGATATTGTAGAGAAGAAAGGTTATGAAGCTGATATTGAAACTGTTTAGCGTATTCTTCATTTGGGGGAGTTTGACGCTTCCTGCTTTCGCTCTTGATCTTGTTTATAGCGACTTTCTCGGTAAAGCGATTCGTGGTTATGACCCTGTCGCCTACTTCACTCAATCAAAACCAGTCAAAGGTGACAGCGATTTCACTTATCGTTGGAATGATGCCAAATGGTACTTTTCATCGACTGAAAATCGGGATGCATTCGTGAAAAACCCTGAGAAATTTGCACCGCAATATGGCGGCTATTGTGCTTGGGCAGTGAGCAAAGGCTATACCGCCAAGATAGATCCTAATGCGTGGAATATTCACGATGGAAAGCTCTACCTAAACTACAGCAAATCCGTTCAAGCCTCTTGGCAGCAGGACATTCCGGGCAACATTGCGAGCGGGGATAAAAACTGGCCGAAGTTACTTGCAGAATAACGAAGTCTAACAAGATAAAAGGTCGCTATTACAGCGACCTTTCTCAATTTTGGTTCCATGAAATGGAGCATTACCACATCAGATCGTCTGGTACGACGAAATCTGCGTACGGGTCATCTTCTGCAGGGATATCCGCTTCTGGTTCTTTCTGTTCGATGATCACAGACTCGTCACGTTGAGCAATCTTGTTCGCAACAGGACGAGGAATGACCACATAGCTTTCACCAACGATGGCGATTGCCAAGATGCCTTTGATCAACTGATCACGGACAAGTGAATCGACATAGAGAGATTTCACTAGCGTGCCGTGAGTGAAATTGTATTTGATGTCACCATCTTTCAAATCAAGCTTGTTCATTTCGATTAGCTGAATGATTTGCGCTTTAACTTCTTTGCTCAAACGCTCGTTGTTTTGCTGCTCGCTAAGTTGCTTGTCACGTTCTAACTGCTGACGTTTGTTCTCTTCAACCGCCGCTTTTACTTCGCGGGCTTGAACGCGTGATTTTTTAGAGCCTTTCTTAGCTTTCTTCAGTTTTTTCTCGTTAACCAAGCCTGCTTTTAGCATCTGCTCTTGAAGGGTAAGTTTTGCCATGTTCTATCCGGTTAGTGCGCAATTTTGTGCATTTTAACCAGTCAGAAGACGCAAAGGAAGAGGGGGAAGTCCTTCTCATTGATATTGAGTTCGCTAAGGTAAGGAGAACAATGGAAATGAGCAATGGTTAAAATATAGAACTTGATTCGATAAAAAATAGTAAAAATAAAGAGACTATCATTCTGTAATATAATTGAGTAATTATTAGATAATTCCAACGGCCTTTACTTTAGTGTGCTTATTGTTATTTATTCTTTGATTTATTGTAATGTTGATAATATTAGTGATCGTTGATGTAGTCGGTTTGTATTTTATTGGTTTTAATTTTGTCGATGTCAATCACAAAAAAAAGTCAGAGCAAGAAAATTCAATTTATGATCCTTTATCATAGCCCGATAATCCTCATCGTTGAAATCTACTATTTGTAATGATCGATATATTGCTGTCTTTTCCGACCAATGTGTTCTTTGTGCCGTTTGTTTTTCTTCTCTTGACTATGTGCATCGATCTCATCTTTAATGTTGTTGATGTGGCGGTCGCAGACATCGATTTATTTGAATCGGGAAATCTATTTAGTGGTGGGCTCTTATTGCCCCCTATATTATCTAAAGTCCCACTAGCGGTGGGCCTGTGCGTGAGTTTCTTCTTTGCCACCATTCTGTCTTTCTATTTGTCTTCGTTTATAGATCAATACATTAGTTCTACTGCAGCGATGATTGCGAAAGTCGTTTCTATCCCAGTTAACTTCTATTTGTCTTTGTATATTAGTGCCAAGCTATTAAGCCCATTAGCGCCACTCTTTGATAAGAACAAGGCGTTTGCAAAGGTCGATTTTGTAGGGATGAAAGCAAAAGTTCACAGCAGTGAGGTGAACAGTCAACGTGGTGAAATTATTGTTCATCATAATGGCAGCGAATTTTTACTGGATGCACGGATTTTTGAATCTGATGTACCCATTGAATATGGGAACGATGTTGTGATCGTTTTTCTCAATAAACAAAAAAAATATTACATTATTAATCAGTAGCTAGAAAATTAAGGAGCAGCTATGCAGATTTCTCCAAGTCTGATATTCCTTGGGATTGGTATCGGGATTTTTTTGATTATTCTAATCTTTCTCACCACCCGATATAAAAAGGTTCGAGGTGAAGGCGACGCATTAATTGTCAATGGACTGCATGCCACGCGCGCTTCTCTAACTGGTACTTTTGTATGGCCAGTGATCAACAAATTTGAGTTTATGGATATTACTCGTAAGAAGATCTCTGTTGTTCGAAGTGGTCGCAAAGATCAAGAAGGTGAAGAATACGAAGGCCTTCATTGCCGAGACAACATTCGTGCGGACCTTAAAGTTGATTTCTACATCGGTGTGAATCACGAAGAAGAAGACATTGTTCGTGTTGCAAAACTTTTTACTGCCCATGATGCTTCTAACCTAGAGCGCCTAAAAGAGCACTTCCAGCCAAAGTTCTCTGAAGCACTGAAAACGGCAGTGAAACAGTTTGAATTTGAAGAGCTGTTAACTAATCGCCGTGCGTTTCGTGATGCCGTTGTTGATGTAATCGGTAGCGAAATGGATGGCTTCAAAATCTATGACGTTGTGATCGATAAAGTCGACCAAACGGCTCTAGATGCGCACAGTCCAGGCAACATTCTCGACGTAGAGGGTATTCGTAAAATCTCTGCTATCACGGCGCAAAAGAACACGGAAACCAACGCGATTCGTCAGGATGAGCAAACGACCATCAAGAAGAAAAACGTTGAGGCTGAAGCGAACCGCCTACAGCTTGATAAACAAGAGAAAGAGAGCATTGCTCGCACTCAGCGTGAAGTCGATATTATCAAAGCGCAAGAAGAAGCATTGGCCGCTGAAAAACGTGAAGAATATGAGCGAATTACTAAGCTTGCGGAACTTGAAACCGAGGAAGAAGTCGCTAAGAAACGTGAAAGTGTCGAGATGGAAGTCGAAATGACACGTATTGCAAACCAGCGTCAAGTAGCGATTCAACAAGAAGAGCTCAACCGTTCCGTAGAGACTGAGCGAGTTCGTACTTCAGCGGAAGTGGCTGAAAAAGAAATGCAGAAAGAGACGACGGTCGAAGAAGCGATGAAGTCTGTCGCAGAGACTCGTTCTCAGCGCGTTGAAATCGAACGTAAGATCGCGCGCGAAGAGGAAGAAACAGAAAACTTGCGCGTGAATGAGCGCGTAAATCGTGAAAAACGCATCAAGCTGACGGAAGCGGAAGCGGTTGCGGAATCTGCTCAGATCGAACTATTGGTTGCGGCTCGTGCAGAGAAAGACGCAGCTCGTGAACGTTCTGAACGTATCTTGATCGAAAACGAAGCCGAGATGAAAGTGAAAACACGTGACGCGGAAAATGAGTTGGCAGTGAAGACTCGCCAAGCTGAAGCGGAACAGGTGGTCACAACCAAACGTGCGGAAGCAGAGTTTGTAGCGAAAGATCGTGAAGCCGCAGCGAAAGAGCGCATGGCACAAGCAGAGAAAGAATTGATTAGGGCAACAGGTCTTGCTGAAGTGGAAGTAGAGCGTGAACGTGCGCTTGCGATCAAAGAGACGGGTGAAGCAGAAGCCTACACCTTGCAAAGTGCGGGTGAAGCGGAAGCGCAAGCTCTACGTGCGAAAGGGTTGGCAGAAGCCGAAGCGCAAACTGCTCGCTTTGAGGCGGCTCAGCAATACGATGATCATACGCGTGAACACGACAAATGGGTGATGCAGTTACAGCAAGAGAAAGACCTTGAATTGGCGCGTATTGATGCTCAGAAGACTGTGGTCGGAGCGAACGCTCAAGCCTTGGGTGAGGCGCTATCGAAAGCAGATATCCGTTTGTTTGGTGGTGAAGGAATGGAGCAAATCCGCCGCACAATCATGGATGCTGCTGTCGTTGACGCGAAGTTTAACGAATCAGAGGTTCTTAACCCACTGGTCTCAGATTATGTGAATGGCAACCGTAGCTTGCCGCAAGACATCAAAGACGTGTTAGAGAGTACGGAACTGAAAAGTAGTGATTTGAGTAACGTTGCTTTAGCGGGTTTGCTGAATTCACAAGGTGGCGCCGCGGAGCTGATGAAGAAAATTCAAAGCTCATTAGATACAACAACCAGCGATAAATCTTAACCTTTCATTCTCTCTAAAAAATCCCGCTTCGTTGTAAGCGGGATTTATAGGTATTAGCATGTCAGATATGACTCAAAAAGCGGTGAGTGATGCTGGTGCATACGATGTTTTAAAGACGCGTTTGTTGCAGCAAGGCAGCCAGCTAAAGTCTCTCTCCCAATCCTTCAATCAGCAACGTCAAGAAACGTTTGGCGATCAAGATTTCAAGTTGATCGGCAAGGTCAATGTTCAAACCGATGCTAAGTGTATTCCGATCGACATGGCTCAGGTAAACCAGCATTTATTGTTCGGTTATCATGTCCAAGTCGGGATGAAAGCGACCCCTTCGTTAGATGATGTCTTCGGGCTTTATCAGCTTCACGAAAATGAAGGTACGTTCCGTGTAGAGCGCCTTCCACTTGAATCCAGTTTTTTATCGGATTCTCGTTTTACCCATGAATTGACGGAACTGTTTACTTACTACCGAGACGCGAGGCTTTCTCAAATCTCTCGTCAAGAAAGCACGCTTTACCTCGCCTTCAAAATCGGAATGCGCCCGGAAGACAGGAAAGTATTTCGTTTTCAGATCAACGCCCACTCTATCGAGTACATTGATTCTTTGGGGCAAAATGCGCTAACCAGTGTTCCTCAACATGATTTTGATTGGACCCCAACAACGCGAGATGATCATGTGCTTGGCGATCATCCGCATGTATCTATTCAAGATAAGCTGTTTGTTGAATGTGTGGGTGGGGACTTAACCATCAAGGTGGAAGACAATACCAAAGATGGCAAAGGTATCTACAGAGAGGAAGTTGAAGATCCTCATCAAAGCGTTGCTGATGCACAGATCGACTACGCGTTTGTCGGAGACTTAATTGCGCTTCGAGTAAAGCCTAACCGAGAAAAACACGCTCGATACTTCCTCTACAATTCAGTGAATCAGTCCGTCGTAAGGGCTGATGCATTAAGGGCAAGTGCAAAAACGTTACCTGAAGATCATGGTGTGCTTTACGCTAATGGTTATGTTTTATCAAATGGCGAAGACAAACAGTTCGCCTTTGAAGCTGACCAGCTCAAGTTTTTCCAACAGATCACGTCACCGAATGGTGAAGACATTCTTTATATCTTTTTCAACGTCGTTGAAGGTTATTACATCGCCTACACCTACAACTTGATTGAAAAGAAATTTGAAGCGCCAATGGAAAGCCATGGTTACAGCTTATACCCAGATGGTCGCTGGTTAGTGTTTCAACTGTCAGAAAATGAAGAAGCGTCTACCATCCACCCAATGAGAATTTGGGATACGCCATTTTCTACACCAGAGCACTATGCGAAGGTCAATGCGCAAACTCAAGGCAGTAGTCCACTGTTCAATCTTGGTAATACCGAGCTAGTGCGAGCACTGTCTTCTGTACTTTCGATTTGCCAATTAGCACAGGGTGAAGAGGTCACTCAAGCGGCCTATGAGGTACTGATAAAGCAGTGTCGTTCAACGCTCGATCACTACACCTGGCTCAATCATGATTACGCTTGTGGAATAGGCAGTGCGATCAATGAACTCATGGGGACTACCGATAAGATCATCGATGAGTTTGCCAAAGTTCAACAGCTACAAAAACATGCAGCAAGCAGTCTTGATGAGCAAAAATCTGCGGTTTCCGAGCTTATCGGGAAAATCAAACTGGCACCCAAAGAGCAAGCGAACACGCTACTGAGTTTACTTAGTGAGGTAAAAGGGCAAGTTGGCGTGACTATGTCGCTCCGTCAGCAGCATTATATTGATGAGGTTCAAGTTGACCGTTTGCTTGAAGAATTACAGGCACAGCGTGAGTCACTTAACCTACACTTGCTCACTCTTCTTCAGGACGAAAAAGCGTACGTCCCGTTCAAGAAGCAAATTCAGAAAATCGAGTTACAACTCGAAGAAGTGAGCAAAACGGCGGAGATTCAGAAACTAAGCGAAGAAGTTGAAACACTTCGTCATGAGCTTCAAATAGTGACGGAAGAAGTTACAGACATCGAAACCGAAGACCCGACACAAGCAACTCGGATCTTAGACCTCACCACAGAAGTAACGTCGCTGCTTAACACTGTTTCAGCCAAGCTAAGAGCAAAATCTCAAGGCTTACAAAGTGAAGAAGCTCAAGCGGAATTTAGTGCTCAATTTAAGCTGCTCAGTCAGTCGGTGAGCAGTGCAATGGAGCAAGCGTTAACGCCAGATGATTGTGATACCCAGCTAGCTAAGCTCGTTGGGCAACTGGATAAGTTAGAGTCGCGCTTCGCGGATTTCGACCAGTTTTTAAGCGAGATTTATTCAAAGCGTGATGAGATCCAATCGACACTGGATAACCACAAGCAACAGCTCATAGCGGGTCAACAACGTCGAGTTCAAAACTTGCTCCAAGCGGCGAATGTCACTATGATCAGCGTAGAAAAGCGCGTTGAACGATTTGATGATGTCGCAGGGCTAAATAGCTACTTTGCTACTGATGCAATGGTACTTAAGCTACAACAGTTGTCTCAGACTATTCGTGAGCTTGGCGACAGTGTGAAAGCTGACAGTGTTGACGCAAAATTGAAATCGCTTCAAGACCAATCTTTGCGTGCGCTACGTGATAACCAAGACATCTTCGAGAAAGGTGGAACCGTTCTGCGTTTGGGCAAGCATAGGTTCAGTGTGAACCAGCAACCACTTGACCTCAGTTTGGTCGATCAAAGTGGTGAATTGGCGTTACACATTTCCGGTACGGATTTTTACCAAGCGGTTGAAGATAAAGTATTCCTCGACTTGCAAACCGTTTCTCGTTTAGACGTAGCCTCAGAAAGTGAAGATATCTATCGAGCGGAATATCTGGCGTATTTGATCTTGCATCAAGCTTCTATCAATCAAGATGGGCAGAGCCTAGAAACGCTTTATGAAGCTTTCAAAGAAGATAAGTTGAATGAACTCGTTCAACGCTTTGCGGCACCACGTTATCGAGAAGGGTACGTCAAAGGTATCCACGACCACGATGCAGTCAACATTTTACGTAAAGTGCTGCCTGTTTATCAGCAAGCGGGTTTACTACGTTACAGCCAAACTGCTCGCTCAAAAGCCATCTTGTGGTTACTGGAGCAAGATGCTGAAAAAATAGAGTATTATCAACAACAGGCACAAAACGCGAAGTTATTACGAGAGCATTTAAATGCATCGCAAGCGTATCAAGAGCTGCAAAAACAACTGGTTGATTCCCTAAATGATCAACATGAAGCCGCTGACTACCTTGCGCAGCTATTGAGTGAGCAAGATTGGCAAATTGAAGTGAGTCAGGATTCTCTTTCTCTCTGTGAAGATTATTTGCAATTCAGACGCAGTTTGGGCTGGCAACCTCAACCGCTCAGTTTTACTGAATCATTTAACGATCACCACCAGTGGCTCAGTGCGTACACTACGAAAAAGCAATACGGTCAAGCATTCGCGTGTGAGGCTGCAACGGTTGCTGTCGTGAATACCATGTCTGAGCAAAGGCTAGGTAGTGTCGACTTTTCATTGGTGTGTCATGTCGAGGGGTTATTGGGAGAACACGCTCGAATAAACAAGGGCAGTGTAGAGCTCGTATTGGATGACTTTATTCAAAGAAACGAACATCATCGAAGCTCGGTGGTTCCGAACTTCGAAGCCTATCTATCCCAGCGTACCCAGTTGCTGAACTCTGCCAAAGAAGACTTTCGTCTTGGTGAATTCAAACCTCGCCCATTGACGTCATTTGTTCGCAACAAGTTGATCAGTGAGAGTTACTTACCTCTTATTGGCGACAACTTTGCTAAGCAAATGGGCACGTTAGGCGACAAAAAGCGTACTGACTTGATGGGTATGCTACTTCTTATCTCTCCGCCTGGTTATGGTAAAACGACGTTAATTGAGTATGTTGCGCACAAATTGGGTTTGGTGTTTATGAAGATCAATGGCCCATCCATCGGTCATCAAGCGACATCCCTCGATCCAGCCGACGCCCCTGATCAAAATGCGGCGCGTGAAATTGAAAAAATTAACCTCGCGTTCGAGATGGGCAACAATGTGTTGCTCTACTTGGATGATATTCAACATACCCATCCTGAATTTTTACAGAAATTCATCTCACTCTGTGACGGTACACGTCGCATAGAAGGTACATGGAAAGGGAAAACGAAAACCTACGACATGCGTGGCAAAAAGTTTGCCGTCGTGATGGCGGGTAACCCGTACACCGAGAGTGGCGAAGCGTTCCGAATTCCAGACATGTTGGCTAACCGTGCGGACATCTACAACCTCGGTGACATGCTGTCTGATCAAAAATCGATCTTCGATTTAAGCTTTATCGAAAACTCGCTCACCTCCAACAATGTTCTTGCGCCTTTAGCAACGCGAGATCTGAATGATTTATACCGCTTTGTCAGAATGGCAGAGGGAGAAAATATCGCCTTGAGTGAGATGAGCCATTCGTACTCTGCGATCGAATCTGGTGAGATCGTGACAACCTTGCAAAAACTGATCATGGCGCAGCAAATTGTCTTGAAGGTGAATCAGCAGTACATCAAGTCAGCCGCAACAGCGGATCAGTATCGTGTCGAACCGCCATTTAAGCTGCAAGGCTCGTATCGAAACATGAATAAACTGGCGGAGAAAATATCGTCAGTGATGACCGACCAAGAGATGAATACGCTGCTTCAAGATCACTATCAAGGTGAAGCGCAAACTTTGGCTGCGGGCACTGAAGAGAACCTACTTAAGCTTGCAGAGCTACGTGGTGACATGACGGATGAACAGCGAGCTCGTTGGTCTGAAATCAAAGAAGGGTATCAGCGTCAGCAAATGATGGGTGATTCCGAAGACCGAACCGGACAGGTGGTGCAGCAACTTGCCATGCTGAATCAGCACGTTGCTCGCTTTGGTAACCATGAACAGGAGGGCAACTAAATGAGTCGACAGAAATGGTCTGCATGGTTGGAGGCCTCGATACAAGATTACCGCCTAGATGATAGTGAGCGAAGAGAGCTCCAATCGGAGCTGCAGGGTTCGGTATTAAGTCATGAAGACCGTTCATACCTGCGGAATTTGAGCTTTAAGCTTGTACAGCAAGAAATACAAAACCAAGGTGATGCAGCCGCTTTGGTTCGCTGGTTAGAGCGAGTGGTCAAAGTCTTAGACAATGTAATGAGTGCGAATTCGGCAGATACCGCGTCGAGTTGGTTTTCACCGGGTAGAGCGTGCGCATCCGGCATTATTGAACAGCTGAAACTGGCCCGTCATTCAGTGGATATCTGCGTTTTCACGATTGCAGATAATGACTTAACCGATCAGATCCTTGCGGCGCATAAAAGAGGCGTGGCGGTCCGAATCGTGACCGACAACGACAAAATGTACGATAAAGGCAGTGATGTTGAATATCTTGCAGCACAAGGTGTGGCGGTTAAAATTGATACCACTCGATATCATATGCACCATAAGTTCGCGATATTCGATCAACAACGGTTGATCAATGGCAGCTTTAACTGGACACGCAGCGCTTCTAAATACAATCAGGAAGATATCACGCTTACCGACGACCGCAGGTTTGTTTCTGCGTTCTTAAGACAATTTGAAACGCTATGGCAGAAGTTTCCTTGCCATAAGCCGTCATAAATATAGGGAGATCCCATGACCGAATTGATGAATTCTGAACATCAGGTACTTGAGTTGGACGCTACTCCTCACATCGTCGCACTCGCAGAGCAATTTGATGCGTTTGACAGTGTAGCGACGATCACTTTTGGTAAAGAGGCGCTGGAAAAAATCACGGCTTTCTCTGACGAAGTGTTAGAGCAAGTCCGTGTTCGCGACAGTGGTGACGCGGGCGATATTTTGCATGCAATGGTATCGTCCATGGACAGCGCTGAATTCTCAAATTTAGGCAAAACCAGCTTGTTATCGAGACTTCCTCTAGTCGGTGAGCTTTTTGATTCATTCAAAAAATTCTCGGCAAGTTTTGATTCAGTGAAAAGCCAATTGGAACAGCTTTCAGGACGTTTAGAAGCACAAGAGATGAAGTTGGCTCATGATATTACCCAGCTCGATACGCTCTATGATCATAACTTAGATCTGCTTGGCGGATTAGAGCAGTACATCGCCGCTGGTAAGTATAAGTTAAATCAACTTACTCAGAATGTGTTACCAAGCTTACTGGCACAATCTGAGAAAAGTGGCGACGCGTTGGATGCCCAGAAATATCGGGATGCGACCCAAGCCGTTGCGCGTTTAGAAAAGCGCGTGTATAACCTTGAGCTTACTCGCCTTGCTGCTATCCAAACTGCGCCCCAGATTCGATTGTCTCAAGAAGGCAATAAAATGCTGATGGAAGACATTCAAGATATCGTGCACAACACCTTCCCATTGTGGAAGCGCCAATTCTTGATTGCGATCTCTAATTACGAAAAAGAGAAAGCGTTGAAGGTAACGCGCGCGGTGAAGGATTACACCAATAAGCAATATGTACAAAACGCGGAGAAACTGAAGGCGTTAGAAGAACAAATTGCAGAAAACTACCAGCGTGGCATTCTCGATCTCGATTCTCTAGAGACCGTGAATCAACTGACGATAGAAACGTTGAACAATACACTATCGCGAGTGAAGGAAGGCAGAGCGCAACGCGAGCAGGCTCAGCAAGTGATTGAGCGGGCAGAGGCGGAACTTAAACAAGCGCTTCAGCAAACCTTGTAAGGTGAATCATCGAGAAATCACTCCCTTACTCATTTTTTATATACTTGTAACTAGTAACAGAAAATAGGGAGTGATTTTTTTGTAAAAGAGACAGCGTGGTTTTGTGCCGAGTTTACAGAACCACATCAGCGGTGATTGCGCTTACATGTGACCAGAACCATGGAACATGCCACCGAACATTCCGCCAAATATCATCCCTAAAATGCTGAAGATGATCCCTAGAATGATCATCGCAGGAATGGAAGCGATAGCGAACTTGACCATAAAGATCACCATCGACATAAATGGCATCTTAATATCAACAACCGTCACTTCTTGTTTTGTAGTTTCATCAGACACGAGCGTTCTCCTAAATTTGCATTCTGAATATGCAGCCAGTTTATTACACTCAAACTTAAGAAAACGTTGAGCTGCGTTGCGTTTTTCCCTTTATGGGATAACAACTGATTAATTTGAGAAATACGGCACGCTATGAATCGCTATCAGAAGCGGGTAAAACCGTTCAACCGAGCGCCGGATAATCCGTATAGCCGTGTTCACTGCCACCAAACAGTGTTGAGCCATCCAGGTCAGCCAGAGGTTGTTGGTGCTGTAAGCGCGCCACCAAATCTGGGTTAGAAACAAATGGGCGTCCAAATGCCACTAAATCTGCATAACCTTTCTCAAGCACCTCGTCAGCACGATCTTGGGTGTAACTGCCCGCGACGATAATCGTGTTGGTGAAGTATTCGCGCAGTTCGATGCGGAAGCTTTCTGGAATCACGGGGGCGTCGTCCCAATCTGCTTCAGACAGGTGTAAGTACGCAATATCACGAGCTTGAAGTTGTTTCGATGCATCGAGGATGGTTGGAACAATGTCTGGGCAGTTCATGTCCTTGAAAGTGATGAAAGGTGCGAGTCGTACTCCCACTTTGTTGGCACCAATGGCTTCGCTCACCGCATCGACCACTTCTAATAAAAAGCGAAGTCGGTTTTCGCGAATTCCGCCGTAGTTGTCGGTTCTGTGGTTTGAATTAGTACGTAGGAATTGGTCAATCAGGTAACCATTACCGCCATGGATTTCAACGCCCTCGAAGCCTGCTTCAATCGCCCGTTGCGCGGCATGGGCAAAATCACTCACGACACGGTCAATATCGGCTTGAGTCATGGCTCGTGGCTCTACACAATCGACCATATTGCCGTTGCCTTGCTCGTCGGCAATCCATACTTGGGTTTCTACTGGCTTTAGTGCTGATGGGGCAATAGGCTGTTCGCCTTTTTGAAATGTAGGGTGTGATACGCGGCCAACATGCCATAACTGACAAAACATCGCTGCACCTTGCTCTTTTGCTGCTTGAGTGACGGTTTTCCAGCCTGCCACTTGCTCATCAGTGTAGACGCCTGGTGTGAATGAGTAACCCTGCGAATCGTCTGAAATCTGGGTGGCTTCAGAGATGATTAAGCCTGCGGTAGCACGCTGCTTGTAGTAAGTTGCCATCATTTGGTTTGGAATGTTTCCTGGTTGGCTGGTGCGCGCTCGGGTCATTGGTGCCATGACTACGCGGTTTTGTAGACCCAGTTGTTTTAGCTGTGCTGGTTCAAATAGCTTACTCATGATCGGTTCCTTACTTAACCTGAACTCGGGATAAAAATAGAAGTGAACTAAAAGCTGGTTCTGCGATCAGATCTTTCAACCAAGAGAGAACA